>NZ_JACKZU010000348.1:0-8781 GCF_014222165.1 Nostoc sp. 2RC | reverse complement strand
GCCCCTCTCCCCCATCTCCCCATACTTCTCTGCGAGAGGCTGCGCCAACGGCTCTGCTCAGTACAAGTCTCCCCATCTCCCCTCACCATTCCCCACTAAAATTGATCCCCAAGATACCAATCCAGGATACGATGGACGTTGATTTACGTATTCTTTTAGTTAATGCATATGAAGCGCTATTGGTCGCGTCTGCTTGCACTTGTTTTGGTTGTATCTATCGGCTTGATGGGTTGTTCTGGCAGTCCAGATAGTTTGACTGGTGATTATCGCCAAGACACTTTGTCTGTGGTTAACATCATGAGACAGGCCATTAATTTATCACCAGATTCACCAGACAAAGCAGCAATTCAAGCAGAAGCGCGTCAAAAAATAAATGACTTTTCAGCTCGTTACCAACGAGCTAACTCTGTTTCTGGTCTTGGCTCTTTTACAACTATGCGAACAGCCCTCAACTCCCTGGCTGGACACTACAGTTCTTATCCTAATCGTCCCGTACCCGAAAAACTCAAAACTCGCTTGGAGAAAGAGTTACAGCAGGTAGAATCAGCACTCAAACGTGGCGGTTAACTCTTAACTATTAACTATTCCATGATTAAGAGTCAGCAGTCTCAAGTTTTGATTCTTCAATCTTGAGTGGAGTTGGAGACACTCCGACTCCACTCTCGACTAAGTTTTCAACTTGAATCTCAATCGGAATTGAAAATTGAAAATTTTATACTAAATTAATTCATACTAGCTGAGAAAATTTCTCAACTTTCCTGGCAGTTATGCAAAAATTCTCTCAAACTCTTATTTCTACCCTTCTCCTGACGGAGACGCTACGCGAACGGCGAATGTGTTCTTTGCGGTAGTCTGTGAAAAGCCTCTCCGCGTCTACGTTTTTCCTATTTTGCATAAGTCCTGTTTATAAAGAAAAATTTAAAAGTATATATTTTAATACTTTAAGAAAAATATTAAGTATAAATTACAGTATAAGTTTTTTATAAATCCCATTGATATTAGTCTATTTTCAATCACTAGGGCATAGGTAGAGTCTATGCAATCCCAGGGTAAACTTGATTTTATATCGATAGAGAATTATTGCAATCAAGGGAAAGCAGTAAAGGGTAAAGGACAAGTGAACATTCCTGCTTTTCCCTCTTTTTTATATGTTCTATAGCAATCCCAAATAATTTGTGAAACATAGCATAAGCCTTGGTGGTTAGGACATTAACAGACGAGAAAACTCAGACATCAAAAGACTTCTGACCCAGTGACCAGTCCGCAGTACCTTGCTATATTACCTGTTAGGGTTGTTGACTCTTAACAGTCAACAGTCAACAGTCAACATTTAACACCGATATTGTTCACAACTGAAATAGGATTGCTATATATTCCAGTTGATGTATTTATATGTTTACAAAAAAAATACAGCAACAGAAATAGATTTTTGCCCGTCTTGAAAAAGTATGTTTTCAAACTCCGTTTACTCAACTATATAATTTGATACAAGTTGCTTATAGACATTTGAGTTGGAGTAATTGATTTTTGTGTCCATCTACTATTAAGTATGTTGAATCGTTCTTTGAATGTTGCAAGATCGCAGTTATTTTGGCGACGCGTGTTCGCTGTTGTTTTCGGTAGTAGCTCATTACTTTCTGGCTTTGGGAGCCAACCAGCAAGAGCGCAAGTAAACCAGTATTGTCAGTTATCACCAGCGGCGGTGCAAGAAAAAGAAAACTTACGTTTGTCAGCCCTCAAAGGCAATGAAAATGCCCAGGCTCGATATCAAAAAATATTACAACAACAAGCACAGGAATTACGCGAGTGCCGTACTCGGACATGGCCACAAATCCAAGCCCTTTGGTTGCGCTTGTATCCCTGTGATGTTCAGCCAGGAACAATCGATCTGGTTATGGATCGGATTGTTAACGGTGGGTATAACCAAGTTTATTTAGAAGTATTTTACGACGGGCAAGTGTTATTGCCAGCAATGGCTAATCCGACGGTTTGGCCTTCTGTGATTCGTACCCCAGGAGCAGAAAACGTCGATTTACTATCTTTAGCCATTAAAAAAGCTCGACAACGGGGTTTGAAGGTTTACGCGTGGATGTTTACCACAAATTTCGGCTATACTTACGCCCAGCGAAAAGATAGAGAAGCTGCGATCGCTCGTAATGGTAAAGGTCAAACAAGCTTATATGTTGTAGACAATAGCTCTCAAGTATTCATCGACCCTTACAACCTTGATGCAAAACGCGACTACTATAAATTAGTACAAGAAGTTTTACGCCGTCGTCCAGATGGTTTGTTATTGGACTACGTGCGCTATCCCCGACAAGCAGGAAGTGATTCCATCGCCACCAAAGTTTCAGATTTATGGCTATTTACTCCCGCAATTCAAGAAGCTTTATTTAAACGGGCACAGAATTACAAAGGGCTGGACTTAATTCGCCGCTTTTTGAGCAAGGGATATGTCACCGCTGGAGATGTGGTGGAAGTTGATAAACTTTATCCTCAAGAAGGCGAACCCCTTTGGCAAGGACGCATTCCCCCACCAGCCGAAAAATCAATTCAGCCTGCAACCGATAGACAACCACTTTTACAATGGGAATTGTGGCAACTCGCTGTTGCCCACGCCATGCAAGGAATTTTAGATTTTGTCACCATCGCCAGCTATCCAGCAAAACAGCAAGGTATTCCCACAGGAGTGGTGTTTTTCCCTGATGGAAACCAAACTGTAGGACAAGGCTATGATTCTCGTTTGCAACCTTGGGATAGATTCCCCACAACACTAGAATGGCATCCCATGTCTTATGCAACTTGCGGTAATGCCAGTTGTATCGTGTCGCAAGTGCAGCGAGTTTTGAGTATGGCAAAACCGGGTACACAAATAATCCCTGCTTTAGCCGGTCAGTGGGGAAAACCTATTAGTAATCGTCCCCCACTAGAAGTGCAAATGCAAGCACTCCGACAATTTAGCTCCCAAGTCAAGGGAGTTAGCCACTTTGCCTATTCTTGGCAGTATCCTCAAAATGATAGCGATCGCAAATTTTGCCGTAATCGCTAAGTAGAATTCAGGAGTCAGAATTCAGGAGTCAGAATTCAGGAGTCAGAATTCAGAATTCAGGAGTCAGAATTCAGAATTCAGGAGTCAGAATTGATTCCGTACCACTGGCGGATGAATTGAGCGAGTTTGAGACCCGATCTAATTTTCAGTTTGGTCGTCTTTAATCAGTCGAGAATTGTAACTCCGACTGATTAATTCTGAATTCTGACTCCTGACTCCTGAATTCTCAATTCAAGCCAAGTCCTCTGGTGTATTACAGTTAAACAGCATTTCGGGTTCTGGTAGCGGCAAAACTTCCACAGGATATTGTCGCAACCACCCCTGAAACGATCGCCCCCCTTGGTTGATAAAATCCAACAGTTGCGGCAAACAGCGACGGCGATAAAAGCCACACAGCGGTTCCCAGCCTTTGGGATGATGAGCTAAAGCGGCGATTTTATGATTAGCGACACTATCAAGTCTAGTTGACCATTCTTGCAACACCCCAACCCGCAATCTCGGCAAATCGCAAGCCAGTAATAACACCCATTCTGTTTGTACTTGGGCTAGTCCTTGGGCAAAACCAACTAAAGGGCCGTGTGTGTGGAGAGAGGGTGAAGACGCGGGGAAAGAAGAAGAGGTGGGGACTCGGAGATGCGGTGAAGTTCTTAAATAATTCTCTGTGTCCTGTTGTCCTTGTGTCCCCGTGTCCTGTTGTGGCAAAGGCAGTTCCCGAATAAACTCACAATCAGGCAAAAGCAAGTCTCGATAGCGTTGTGGCCAGGGAGTAACTATATAAACGCTATCAGCACAGCCTTTAGCAATCTCACAAACCTGCTGCAACAAGGGCACTCCTTGAATGGGAATCAAGGCTTTATCCTGACCCATGCGACAACTCTTACCACCAGCTAAGACAATTGCGGTTAATTGTTTGCGGGTCGCCATTCTCCAATCACCTCATTTATCCAATGCCCTATGCCCATCATCCCCGATTCTGGCTTTGCTGGACTTGCTGCAATAACTTTTCTACACTTTCTGCTGGTGCAAGGCACTTTAAACCTTGGCAAACTAAACCAACGCTTCCCTCTGGTAAATCAGATACCGCACTAAACACGGCACTGGGCAAAAAGTCGGGGATCAAAGAGTTTATTTGCTCTGTTGTGCTGCGAATCAACGTTGAATTCCGATACCAATCCAAAGCTGTAAACAAGCTCGGACATGCTTGAGGAGCGCGATGCATGACGCTTTTGAAAGCTTTTAAACCTTGTTCTGCTAAATCTAAATAATGTAGATTATCACTGAGTAGTGCTAAACGCACAAGGTTAGCGATCGCTACTCCATTGGCTGATGCTGTGGCATTATCGGCGTAACTGCGTTCGCGCACAATTAAATCTTGACTTGCATCACTTGATGCGTTATAATATCCACCCAACTCTACACTCCAAAGAAATTCATTAAATTCATCTTGGATAGCGATCGCTTTTTCTAACCATTGTTTATGTTCAGGGTTGGAAGCTTGTAAATCCAAAAGAGCTTTAATAAAAAAGGCGTAATCTTCAGACTGGGCTAAAACCGTTGGTTCTCCTTGGTAGTTGAGTCGCTGGAAGCGCCCATCAACAAATTGATTATCTAAAATGAAATTTGCCGCTTGTGCTGCTAGTTCCAGGTATGGCGGTTGTTTAAATACCGCCGCAGCCCTAGCTAAACCAGAAAACATCAAACTATTCCAAGCGACAATCATTTTCGTGTCTGTTACCGAGGGAATGCGTCCTGGCCAGTTAGTGGTTTTAGCTTCTTGATTGTTGCGAGCAGGGGGGAAAATGTCCAGTGATTCCGGGCTAGTACCGTAGCGGACTGCAAACAATTTACTCAGTGCTGTTTCCAGTGTTGCACTCAGTTGCCCGGTATGGCGTCTTTGCAAAACATTCTGACCTTCAAAGTTGCCGTTAGCGGTTACGGTAAACTGTTGTTCTAATTCCGTGAGTTCTTCAGAGGTTAACAGTTGTTGTAATTCGCTGTAACTCCAGACATAAAAAGCTCCTTCCTCTGGTTCCACAGCAGTGGGTTCGGTGAAACTGTCGGCATCTTGAGCCGCATAGAAGTAACCTTCAGGCGCGGTCATTTCTCGTTTGAGCCATTTTATAGTACCAGCGATCGCCCTTTCAAAAGCTGGCTCTTTTATGCCTGCACTCCATAAACCAGCTAGATATTCGACAATTTGCCCATTATCATAGAGCATCTTTTCAAAGTGGGGTACTGTCCAAGTCGGGTCTACAGTATAGCGATGAAATCCACCGCCTACATGGTCGTAAATCCCTCCCAGTGCTAGATCTAGTCCTCGTTGGGTACAAACTTCCTTGCCATCATACCGAGATTCAAAATTGAATCGAGTTCCCCGCAGTGCTAATTCTGCATAGGGAATCATGGGAAAACTATTGCCCGTTTGATTAGGAGTAATTATACCCGTGCTGGTTTCCCAACCTTGTCGGAGTAACTCATGGTCTTGTAGCTCATTAGTTGTAGCATCTTGCAACACCGCAGACGTGAGCAGCGACTCGATAATAATGGCTTTGCGTTGTTGTAAATCTTTTTTTTCTGTATCGTAATAACGACGTAGTGCTTGTAAAACTTGTAAAAATCCGGGACGACCATAGCGTTGGTCTACAGGAAAATAAGTACCAGCATAAAACGGCACTAAATCCTCAGGAGAAAGAAAGACATTTAAAGGCCAACCGCCTTGACCGCTCATCATTTGTAGAGCCTGCATGTAGATGCTATCGAGGTCTGGTCTTTCTTCTCGGTCTACCTTAATGGGAAGAAAGTTGGCATTCATGTAGTTGGCGATCGCAACATCAGAAAAAGCCTCCCCTTCCATAACAGTACACCAGTGGCAACTAGAGTAACCAATGGAGAGAAAAATTGGTTTATCTTGCGCTTTTGCAGTTGCAAGTGCTTCGTCACACCAAGGCCACCAATCAATCGGGTTTTCGGCGTGTTTCCGGAGGTATAGGCTCTTAGCTTCAGCAAGACGATTAGTCATAATCAAATGCAAATAGTTGCCTTCTTTGCTCAGTCTACCCTGTTGCTAGGAATGTTCGTCTAATAGTCTGCCAACCCAAAAATGTTAGTTGGAGGTTGGGTAAAGGTTAATGGTTCGACAAGCTCACCAACCGGGAAAAGGGTAAGGGATTTAAAACCTTTCCCCTTTCAAGAACTAAGTCACGAAAGCCAACTACTAGTACTCTGGCAACCCAAAAATGCTGGATGAAGGCTCTTTAAAGGGTAAGGGATTTAAAACCTTTCCCCTTTCCCCCTTCCCCTTTACCTTTTCCCCTTTAAAGAGCCAAGCGAACTACTAGTGTAAGTTTTGAATATCACCTACATTTGTGCAATTTGTAAATTATTTTTACTCAAAAGTACGTAATAACAGACTGACGATGATATTTGTTGGCGTTTCCGGCACAGGTGATGCTGTTTTTGTCTGAGCTATGGTATTTGAGCTAAGTCCTGCTATCAGGTGGAGCAAGAAGGTGATGATGGCGGCTTGTAGAAGTTTTTCCCGCATGGCACGTCTCTCTCTAGATGGATAGCATTTCAATAAGGGACTTCCAAGTCCAAAAATATTCCATAGAAAATTGTTCGCTGTTGACTGTTGACTGTGAACTGTCAACGCTTTAACCGGAATACTTTATTTTTTGGAGTTCCCTAAGGACTGGTTATTCTAAATACACCTCGTAGTATCGATTTACCGAATCTAACAAAAATAATTTGAGAAATGGCGAGGGGAATTCTGAAAAAATGTTTAAAATGTTACTTTCATTTCATAGAATTTCCCAAGGAAGCCAAATCAATATATAACCAAAGTCATAGAGAAAAAGTTGAGATATGACTTTGGTCATAGTTGGAGTTGTTTGATTGTTATTCCCTGAGCAGGGACATTTTTAAAGACCGCTTTTGCGAATAAAAAGTGCCCTGAGTGCAACTCAAGATTCCAAGGGCTAGAATTCTATTTTCTATCTCCCAGAGAATAGGAGGGATAAACTCCAATTTCCTGTTCTCATCGATAAAATGTACTTAATATAGCCACAAACACGCTTACTCATGATTCCTATCGTTATTGAACAATCGGGTCGAGGTGAACGCGCCTTTGACATCTACTCACGGCTGTTGCGTGAGCGCATCATTTTTTTGGGACAACAAGTTGACAATAATCTGGCTAACTTGATTGTCGCCCAACTGCTGTATTTGGATGCTGAAGACCCGGAGAAAGACATTTATATGTATATCAATTCTCCCGGTGGTTCGGTAACGGCTGGTATGGGTATTTTTGATACTATGAAACAAATTCGCCCTGATGTCTGTACTATTTGTACCGGATTAGCGGCAAGTATGGGTGCTTTCCTCCTCAGTGCTGGTGCTAAGGGTAAGCGGATGAGTCTACCTCATTCTCGAATTATGATTCATCAACCTCTGGGTGGCGCTCAAGGACAAGCAACTGACATTGAAATTCAGGCGCGGGAAATTCTCTACCACAAACGGCGGCTCAACGACTATTTAGCCGAACACACTGGTCAACCAATTGAGCGTATTGCTGAAGATACCGAACGCGACTTTTTTATGTCGCCAGAAGAAGCTAAAGAATACGGCTTGATTGACCAAGTGATTGACCGCCACGCAGCTGGTAGCCGTCCAGTAGCCCTAGTGTAAAGAAAATCAATGTAGAGACGTAGCATTGCTACGTCTTTACTAGGGTTTTGGGTAACTGTTGCAAACACCTACGTTAATTGTCATTTGTCCTTAGTAATCACAAAAGACAAATGACTAATGACTAATGACTATTAACTAAAATCCCGCTAGCGGGTCTGGCTGAGATTGGAGATATTGGAGAAATCCGTGTAATTCTTCTTCAGTCAGCAAAGTCCGCCCCCGCTTGCCGTAAGTTTTAATTAAATGCTCGCGTCCCTGTTCTGGAGTCCAGCCTAAACGCTGAAGTTCCACATCTGTTTTGGCAATAACATCAGATAAATCCACGGGTTCAGCTTTTTTCCTTCTTTTACCTGTACTGATTTGCGGAACTGCATCTTCTTGAGGACTGTAATTCCGGGGTGTAAATGGTGTGACATTACTGGCAGAAATTCCTGGAAAGCTGGGATTTTCTGCCTGCTGACCAGATACCATTTCCAAATTTTCAGCTGGCGAATCGAATTCTAGTTGTCGGTTAGCAGTCAAAGCAAACTCTCGACCTAAATCTTGGCTATAAGTCTCGCTTGTGTTTGGCGTGTCAGGTATCGGTTCGATTCTGCTGCTAGCCGTTAGCAGATCTAAATTCTCGTTTGTTACTGGCTCTAGTTTGATATTTTTTTGTTTAGAGGATGGTGTAGATATTTCTTTGTTGCTGACACTTGACCACTGGGGAGCAACAAAATTCTCATTTTTTGTTGAGGAATAACTAGATTCACTCACTTTGGTGTTCGAGGAAGCATTTGATTGTGTTTGAGAAATTGATTCCTGTGGTGCATCAGTAATTCCCAAAACCGTCAAAGCCCTGGTTCTGGCTTGGTCTTCTGCTGCTTCTATTGTTTCTGCTGCTGCCATACCCGTAGCACGGGTTATACCTTCAAGTTGTACGCTTACCCGAACAATAAATTTTCCTTGAAAAATTTGGACTAATTCAGAAATTAGGCAGCCATTGGGATACAAGCTCTGGAATTGAGCCAACATAGTACTGTTACCAATCTAAAGGGGGGGTGGGG
>NZ_JACKZU010000347.1:0-8786 GCF_014222165.1 Nostoc sp. 2RC | reverse complement strand
TAATATAGGAATCCTATTTGATTTTTGAACAAAATTCCGTACACTTTACTCTTTTATAACCCTGTTGCCTATTCCCTATTGCCTCTTGCCTGCCTATACAGATCAGTTCATTAATCAAATCGGACTGCTATAGCAAATAAAAAATACTCATAAACACGTTGGAAAAGGGTGGAACATTAATTATGCAAGAAATTTTAACAGAAAAGCATTTGTTGAAAATTCTAGTAATTGATGACCACGAATCTGTGTTGTCTGGCACTGTCAATGTGTTGCAAAAACATTTTTCTGATGCGGAATTGCTTCTTGCTGGGAATGCTCAGAATGCTTTGAATCAAATTACCACTTTGCAACCGGATATTGTGGTTATGGATTTATCGATTCCAGATAACCCAAAAACAACTGCAAGACCAGATACAGGTTTGCAATTACTCCGGACTTTGATGAAAAATTATCCCAATTTAAATATCGTAGTTCAAAGTGCTAATATCAGAACTTTAGTGAGAATTAGACCTGATATTGATAGCCATAAAGGAGGTTTTACGGTTGCAGATAAGAGTCTTTCTACTCAAGAAATGTTGACTAGAGTTGATTGGTCTTTACAGGGATTAACTCATACAAAAGATATTAAAGGTATTCATTCAGGATTAGAAGTTAAGCCTGAGTGGTTGAGGATGTTAACTTTAGCTTTTGGAGAAGGATTGCAAGATAAAACCATTGCTGAGCGTATGTGCATATCGGAACGGATGGTACGCCATTACTGGAGTAAGTTGCAAGACGTTTTAGATGTTTATCCTGAAGAAGGCAAAAATATCCGCATTCAAACTGAAATGCGAGCTAGAGAAGAAGGATTAATTGATTAATGAATATCTTGCTACACTAAGTAGTATTTCAGCAATTTATCTCTTAGTTATTTAATAAATCGGGGTTTTGATATCTCATTGTTTTTGGAGTCATTAGAGATTACAATAAGCATTTATGCAGCCTGGACTTGGGAGAAAAATCAAAGAAGAAATTAGCATTTGGCGTGTAGGTGCTTTACCAGGTATTGCAGTGATAGGGCTGGTAATTTTGGCTCGTTTAACTGGTGCAATGCAATCTTTAGAATGGCTTGCTTTCGATACTTTTTTGCGTATACGTCCACAAGAACCAATCGATGAAAGAATTTTGCTAGTGGGAATTAATGAAGATGATATTCGCACTCGCCAAGAATATGCTACTAATTCTCCCATATCAGACAGAGATTTAGCCCAATTGTTATTAAAATTAGAAAGTTATAAACCAAGAGTTATTGGTCTAGATATTTATAGAGATTTACCTGTTAACCCCGGTCATGATGAACTAGTTACAGTTTTTCAAAGGCTGAAAAATTTAATTGCTATTGAAAAAGTATTACCAGATGAAGTTGCTCCACCTCCCACTTTATCACCGATGCAGCTTGGTTTTGCGGATCAAATTCTTGATAGTGATGGCAAATTAAGGCGCAGCTTGTTGTCAACACCAACATCTGTGGGATACAAGTTTTCTTTGTCTTTACGTTTGGCAGAAATTTATTTAGCCAAGGAAGGAATTACTTTAGAAAATGGTATCCGCGATCGCGCTACTATTAGGTTTAACAATATTGAGTTACCCCGGTTTTTTCCTAACTCTGGGGGATACGTGCAAACAAATGCCGGCGGCGTTCAAGTACTGCTCAATTTTCGTAGTGGTCAAGCTAGATTTAGAACTTTATCTTTATACGACTTGAAAAGCGATGGATTTAATCCAGATTGGATACGCGATCGCATAGTCATTATTGGCATCACTTCTCCTAGCCGTAAAGATTTTATCACGACTTCAGCGATGGAATCTATTAAACCCGCCAACGGACGAGTTTATGGATTAGAGATTCAAGCACAAGCTGTTAGTCAAATTACCAGTGCAGTACTAGACTCTAGACCACTCTTAAAAACTTGGCAAGATGGATGGGAATATCTGTGGATTATAATTTGGGGCATTTTAGGAATTGCTACTGCTAAGCTTACTAAATCTTTTTTGAGTAATTGTTTAGTTGTTATTATCGCTAGCTTTAGTCTGGTAGTTATTAGTTATTTATTACTGAGTTGGGGTTGGTGGCTGCCAATAATTCCGGCAGTTTTAGTTTTAATTTTAAATGGTATCGAACTCACAGCTTTATATCAAAACGATAGAGCTTTGAGGTTGGGTATTAAAGCCCGTCAAGCTACAATTGAACGCACTTTTGAAACGATTCACAATGGGCCTTTACAAAATCTGGCTAAAGTATTGAAATTGTTAAAAGACCGAAATTTACCAACTAATGAATTGCTCGCAGAAATAGAACAAGAACTAGAAAAATTAAATCGAGAGTTACGGGGAATTTATGAATTTTTGCAACGAGAACCAATAGACCAAGATGCCAGTCTTTATTTAGGAAAAAGTCTAGTTCTCAACTTGAAAGATCCTCTTCATGAAATTCTTTATCAAGTTTACAACCATACCCTAGAGCGAGAATTCCCCTGTTTTCAAAGCCTCAGGATTAAAATTCGTAACTTTGAACCGATAGATGAAGGACATTTGACTATTGAACAAAAGCAAAGTCTTTGCCGATTTTTAGAAGAAGCATTATGCAATGTTGGCAAACACGCCACAGGAGTAACTCGTCTAGAAGTAACTTGTTCTTCATCTGAAGGTTGGTACACTCTCAGTATTGTTGATGATGGTTTGGGTATCACCTCATTTACAGAAGGTCGCGGTACTCAACAATTTAGAAATTTAGCTCGACAATTCAAAGGTAAATTCCGGCGGGTATCTCTTTCTCCGAGAGGTACTCTTTGTGAATTGTCTTGGCCAATGCCAAAATCTTGGTTCCAACCATAAAATAACTAAGACCAAGAACAACTAAATTTTAATCATAAAACTGCTATTTATAAACTGTCACGATTATGTTGACTGTTCCCGGTTGTCAGTTAACCGTCAACCGTGGAATTTAAAAGCCCAATAGCTTACTTTGGCTGTAACGACATAAAACTTAACTGAATTATATTCCTAAGTAGAACGGTGTAAATAATTAAAGGTTTGTACTAAGGACTAAAGTCCTTAGTACGAACTAAATGCCAAGCTTTTTACATTCATTTACATAGTTTGGTTTTTTCAAATCGTTCTACTTACATAAAACATTACTAAATTTGTAGTGAAGGAATTTAGTTCCAACTTTTTAATAACTTCATGGTTATTCAGCTATGTAATCGTGTATTATCAAATAATAATACAATCATATTGTCTTGGCAAATAGACAATTAATTTATGCATTTTTGTAGATTTTTGTGATGAAATTCTACAAAACATAAAGCTTTTTTTAATGATTTAATTCCTGCAATATTGAAGGAGGAAAGATGGTCATGGGAACATCTTTAGTTAACAAAAATATATATGAAAAAATTCAAAAATCAAAATCTTTAATTTATGGTTTAGTTAGTAAACATAACAGTAAAATACACCAAAGGATGGATGATAAAAATAAATTTTTACATCAAGTTTTATATACTTTGATTTTTACAAATTGTATTTTGAGTCTGATTCTAGTTACAATTCAGGCTGCACTCGCTGGCTATCAACCACCCAAAGATCAAAAACCTCCAAGCGGTTATTCAGACTCATCAGGTGTGAGAGGAACGTGCAGTGCTAGCAGTTCTCCCATACTACTAGCACCCATGACCTATGTAGGACTAACTACTTCAACTCATCCGACCTTTGCTTGGTTTGTAGTTGATAATCAATCTGTACCTATAGAATTTAGCCTCTACGAATTCGATACTAACCTCAAACCTAAAAAACTAGATCGCTATACACAGACATTCTTAAACTCATCAGGATTGATACAGCGATCCTTATCAAAGGATTTACCAGGTTTAAGTGTAGGTAAAAGATATCTCTGGCAGTTGCAAAGTTTGTGCGATCCTTACCGTCCTTCTCATAATCTAATTACCAGAGCAGAAATCGAAGTTGTAGCATTACCTCAAACTCTCTTCCATGACTTGGCTATTACTAACGAGTCATCTTACAAAGCCAATTTATATGGAAAATATGGTATTTGGTACGATGCTATCAAAGAAGTGCTGCCATCTAATTCCAAACAGAAACTCAATAAAGTCTTTATCGATTTGTTAGCTAGTCTTGCCAAATCAGAACAATCAGTAGAACGCCAGAATTTGACTAATATTGCTTTTAACTATGGGGAGTAGGGAGATAGGGAAACTTTATCTCCTTCCCTAAAACCAATTTCCCACAAGTATAAATCCTGCCCAGTATGCGGGGTGAGAAGATGCTCCATTACTTGCAATTAGCGATCGCTGTGCTATTCTTAGAGCCTCGGCTTTACTTACTCCAGAATGACACCAAGCTTGATAAAATTTCGTAACTAAATCAACGGTAGCAGCATCATTTATCGACCATAAGGGAGCTATGGCAGTTTTAACGCCACCTTGGACTGCAACCCCAGCCAAACCAAAAACGGCATTGTCATTGCCAATGGCGCTTTCACAAGCAGTCAGCATAAGTAAATCTATAATTTTATTTTCTTGATTGAGACTGCGAAAAATGCGGCTTAATTCAGTGATGGTGAGCTTTTGATTATCACCGGTGACCAAGAAAGTATCATCAAGAAGCTGCGAAAATTCACCATGTGTAGCAATGTGAATAATCGGGTAAAAACTTTGGTGGAGTTCTAATTCCAGGCGATGGCGTGTAAAATTCTCATCTAATAATTGCTTGCTATCAGGAATTTGTTGCTGAACTTGGCGAATTTCTGTAGCAACGTGACTCAAAGCCTTACATTTGCAACCATCAACTATGGCATCTTTAGTTAAGCCAACAATTAACGCCCGCAATTTTTTCGTTGATGTTCCCAGATTAGTCAGAGTTAGACTGGGAGTAGTGGCGATCGCATACTTTTCAATCAAAAATTTTTCACCATCATGTAGCGCCGCCATTGGTATGCTGCGAAGAATTCCATCTGGGACGAAAACTAGAGTTTCGATTTGCAATGACTCTAAATCCTTGACAAAAGGTCGAATAATCCAGTCATAAAGCTTTTGTGCTTGCTGGGGATTGTAAGCGATATCTCCATAATTTTCTAACCCAATCCGAAATTTATTGACCTCTGATTTGAAAGTTTTTTCGTCAATATTTATCCACTTCAATTTTTGATATTTATTTGGTAAATTCACAATTATTGCGGCTCGTTTATCCAAAAAAATAGAGTAAAAAAATGCCGTTTTATTTTTTAAAATTTCTAAATTATATTGCTTTTTTTGTATCTCAGATAAACGATTATCTGGAATTTGATTGACGTGCATTTCTATCATGTGCAAGTCATCAATTATAGCAATAATATCATTAATATTTTGACCATTGATGGGAATATCTTCTGGTAATAAATTTAATTTTTTGTTAATATATTGGCGTTTTAATTTTTTGAAACAGTCTTCAAGATTAACTTGCTGATATTTGCGATGGCTACAAACTTTATTGTCAATATCTTGGAAAGAATTAAATCTTGATTCAAAAAATTTTTGACTATTAAATTTAATAAATTTTGATAATAAATCTGCTGTTTTTGCTGTACTAATTTCTCCACTAAATTTTATTGATAAAGGTGTCAATAAAATCTGATTTAGACTTAAACAACAAATCAGACTGCAAATAAATAAACATGCTAAAAACTGCTTTCTGCTCGGCATAACAGCGTTTGATGAGTGAATATGACAAAATAGCGATCAAACTCTAGCCAGTTTCGCAGAACAGCACATTAAAAATTCAAAATTAAACATCAAATTTAATAGGAGAGTGACCTAGCATAGCGTCTCCTAGATAAGGGTAGTAATTGCAAAGAATTTATCTTACATTTTTGAATGTTAACTTGCTTATTTATATTGAAATTATGACCACACTTTAAAGTCAATTAATTAAAGAAGTTACAATTTTTGATACGCAACAACTCTGTTGTTTATATATTTTTCTAAACACACAGTTGATAATAACTAAAAAGATAAAAATCAACTTAACTGGATGAATCAAGTTCAAGATAGTTGAAAACCCTTATTCATCCATGACATAGAAAAGAAACCACCATAACTCTAGTCCAATGCAAGCTAAACCAGCGATCGCCACACCAACTTTCAAGCCCAAAGGTTGCTCTATATAGTGAAATTGGCTATTTTGTTCTGAATGAACTGGCATTTCTGCTAAGGCTACGGTTGATGTTCCAGTCAGAAAAATTAAACCAGCTAAGTTTCCCCAAAGCATTTTTTTACTGAACATTTGCTGATACCAAAAAAGGGACTGAGGATTGGGGATTGGGTAATCATCTGAAAATTATGTTACGGATTTGCAATCGCATAAACCCTGATTCACCAAGGCTATTCCCAATCCAAAATCTAAAATCTAAAATCCAAAATTCAGATGGTTTTTGGTTGAAATTTACGCAATCTTAAGGCGTTGCTGACAACAGAAACCGAAGAAAGAGCCATTGCAGCACCGGCGATAATGGGATTGAGTAACCAACCAAAAATCGGGAAGAGAATTCCAGCTGCAACGGGAATGCCAATAACGTTGTAAATAAAAGCAAAAAACAGATTTTGCCTGATATTGTTGATAGTGGCGCGACTAAGTTGAATCGCCGTCACAATTCCTTGTAAATCTCCAGAAATAAGCGTGATATCGCTAGCAGCGATCGCCACATCAGTACCCGTACCAATGGCAATTCCCACATCAGCCTGCGCTAGGGCTGGAGCATCATTTATACCATCGCCTACCATTGCGACAATTTTAGATTTTGGATTTTGGATTTTGGATTTTGGATTGGCGAATTTTTCTATCTTTTCTTGCAGAGATTGAATAATCGCCGCCTTTCTATCTGGTCTGACTTCGGCAAATACTCGTTTGATGCCGACTTGTTGGGCGATCGCTTCTGCTGTTTTTTGATTATCGCCGGTAAGCATGACTACTTCTAAACCCAACTTTTGCAGTGCTTTCACTGCTGTTTTTGATGAAGGTTTTAGGGCATCGGCAATACCCATAACTGCTTCAATTTCGCCATCTATAGCCATGAAAATAACTGTTTTTCCAGCAGCTTCCCATGTATCTTTATATTGCTGGAGAGTTGTAGTATTAATTCCGAGTTCTGTTAACCAGCGTTGGGTACCAATTTGCACCAACCGATGGCTAACAATTGCTTGCACGCCGCTACCTGCAATTGCTTGAAAGTCTTTAGCCTCTATTAAATTTACCTGTTGAGATTCGGCATACCTGACAACAGCCGAGGCTAAGGGATGTTCGGAATTTCGTTCTACCGTTGCTGCTAACTGTAAAACCTTGAGTTCGTTACCATCGGCTGTGCCGTTGACAGTGACAAAATCTGTAACTGTAGGTTTACCCACAGTTAAAGTACCGGTTTTATCTAAAACGATAATTTGAATTTTGTGTGCCAGTTCCAAGCTGTCTGCGCCTTTAATCAAAATCCCATTTTCTGCACCTTTGCCGGTTCCCACCATCACAGAAGTGGGGGTAGCTAAACCCAAGGCACAAGGACAAGCGATAATCAATACACCTACAGTTGTCATGGTTGCTAAGGTGAGGTTGCCTGTGAAGCTAAACCAAATGATAAAAGTGGCGATCGCAATGGCAATCACAGCTGGTACAAACCATCCCGTCACTCTATCTGCCAATCGCTGAATTGGTGCTTTGGAACCTTGTGCTTGTTGCACTAGTTTGACGATTTGAGCCAAAAACGTATCTTTTCCCACTCGTGTGGCTCGAAATTGAAATGCACCAGCACCATTAATCGTCCCCCCAATCACCTCATCTGGTGGTTGCTTTTTAACTGGTAAACTTTCACCAGTCACCATTGCTTCATCTACTGTGGAAACCCCTGTAATGATTTCTCCATCTACAGGAATCTTTTCACCAGGACGCACCAAAATCACATCGTTAATTTTGACTTCGGCGATGGGAACATCAATTTCCACACCGTTACGGATGACTCTAGCATCTCTGGCTTGGAGTCCCATAAGTTTGCGGATAGCTTCAGAAGTTTGTCCCTTGGCGCGATTTTCCAATAATCGCCCCAGCAAAATTAAACTAATGACAATGGCTGCAACTTCATAATAAACATGAGGAATCAAGCCCTGAGCAATAAAAAATCCAGGGAAAACGGTAATCAACAAAGAATATAGATAGGCTGCACTTGTACCCAAAGCAATTAGCGTGTCCATCGTCGCCGTATGACGCTTAAAAGCTTTCCAACCATTGCGGTAAAAAGAACCACCACACCAAAATACCACTGGTGTTGTCAGTACTAGTTGTACCCAAGGATTCCCCAAAAAACTGGGAATTATGGGCAAATTTAGCCCAATCATCATGGGTAGCGATCCTAAAAATAGGAAACTGCTGATTACACCTCCCACTGTTACTTTGAGAAAAAGTTCCCGTTGTTTTGCTTGTCTGGTTGCTATCTCCACATCATCTTCTGAAGACAGCATTTCTTCGGAAAGTGAGTAGGAAGAATAACCCGCAGCTTCAATAGCACCTTGGATTTGTTCTAAATTGGTGAGAGAGCGATCGTAATTGATGGTGGCTTGCTCAGCTCCAAAGTTAACATTGCAATCAATCACCCCACGAACCGAGCGAATCGCCTTTTCGACGTTATTGGCACAAGCAGCGCAGCTCATACCTCGAAGTTTCAGTGTGAGAGTATCCATATTGATTGGGGAATTGGGCATGGGGCATGGGGC
>NZ_JACKZU010000346.1:0-8789 GCF_014222165.1 Nostoc sp. 2RC | reverse complement strand
GGGCATGGGGCATTGGGCATTGGGTATGGGGAAACATTAAATTTATTCCTTTACCCTTTACCCTTTACCCTTTACCCTTTACCCTTTTCCCTTTACCCTTTTCCCTTTTCCCTCATCTCCCTAAACACCAGGCGTAGAACCGCCATCAACGAGAATCTCTGCTCCTGTAATTGATGCGGCAAGGTCTGAAACTAAAAATAGAGCCAGGGATGCAATTTCTTCTGGTTGAGCAATTCTCTTTAATGGAATGCCTTGAATGGTTTCTGCCTTGGCTTGTTCTACGGTGATGCCACGTGCTTGGGCGTTTTGTTGTGCCAAGCGTTCGGCTCGTTCTGTGGCGGTAGCACCAGGTGAAATGGCATTGATTCGGATGTTGTATTGGGCTAACTCTTTAGAAATTCCTCTTGTAAAGTTGAGTAGGGCGGCGTTGGTGGTACCACCAGGAACAAAGCCAGGGCGGGGTGTCCGTCCTGCACCACCGATGATGTTGACTATGCGTCCGTCGCCTTGATTTTTTTGATGGGGTACAACGGCTCTGACTAAGCGAATGTAGCCCAATAGTTTTAAGTTCCAAGCGTCCAACAATACATCGTCGCTCAGTTCGAGGAATGAGCCGGCACGGGCTGAACCGGCGTTATTGATCAAAATATCAATCTGACCAAACTGTGCCAGAGTTGTTGACACAACTTTTTCTACATCTTCGGCCTGAGTCAAATCAGCACTGATGGAGATGACTTTTGCCCCTGTGGTGGGTAAGGATTGGATGGCACTGACCGCATTTTCTAGTCGTTCTGGGTTACGAGCTGCGTAGGCGTAGCCAGTCGTAGACATCGCTACATTCACACCTTCACTATACAAAGCTTTGGCGATCGCTAAGCCAATGCCGGCACTTCCTCCTGTAACGATTGCTGTTTTGCCTGATAGTTGTAGTTCTAAACTCATACGATTTTGGATTTTTGATTTTGGATTTTAGATTTTGGATTTTATATTTGGTATCGGATTGGTAAATTTTGGTTTAGTAATTTTTTTCAGAATCTTTTTCAGGCTCAGAAGTTGTGATTTTATCAAATCAACTATTTTCTAAACTGCAACTACCTCATCCCGAACCAATAATATTGCTGATTGAAAACCTATATTATGAATGTTCAAAATTTCTCTACTTTCTTGGTATGTACAGCCTACAAGTATCTTGACTTCTGTATCTCGCTTTTCTAAATCAACACTACATATCAAAGCGGTTACTACTTTGCCAGACAGGCTTCCTAGCCAAACATCTATGTTATCTTTATCTCCAGAACGAGTATCTTCCAAGTATCCATAATCCAATGGATAAATTAAGGATGAATAGCGTGGATGTGATGTACCTTTTGGACGATCTATTTTCAAATTACTAGTAGTTACAAGCTGGTCTAGTTTTAACCAAAAATCAGCAGAATTATTAATTGCTAATTCGTAACTCATAATTATTACTCCATACATGAATTTAGTTCTAAGCAAAGAAAATAATTACGAATTACGTTAGCGTAGCCCATTAGGAATTATTCGCTAATTCTCAATTGGAAATGTGCAATACAGCTTTACCAGGGAAACTGCGATCGAGTAATTTTTGGGCTACGTCAGCTATTTCTGTCCAAGAAGCTTCTAAATCAATGTGAGGACGCAACTGACCTGCTTCTACTAAACTCAAAAGCCGTTTTAGACCCACCGCTGCTGATTCAAATCTCAGTTCATCGAACAGACGTAAACCATACAAACTCACGCCACCAGTCCCGAAAAATTGAGCAGCGTTAAAGGTTACTTCGGCTCCCCCTGATACTCCATACAGCACAGTTTTTCCATCCTGAGCCAATAGGCCAAGGGCTATACCCAAAGTCTTGCCACCTACGGACTCTACAATCAGATGATAAGGCCCGTATTCCCTTGCCGGTGAAAGGTCTTCACCAATCACCACTGACTGTGCCCCTGCTTTTCTGACTAAAGTCTCATAGCCAGCTTGACGAATGTGTGCCACGACTTGCGCCCCTGATAATCGTGCCAATTGGATAGCGAAGTAACCAACGCCTCCGGATGCACCTGTAACCAAAACAGGCCTAGCTAAAACTGAACCGCCTTTGAGTACGGCATGATACGCAGTTAAACCTGCTACGGGCAATGTAGCAGCTTCAGTAAAGGATACTGATGGGGGTACTTCTGCTAGAGCGCTGGTAGGAACAGACACAAGTTCTGCCCAAGCACCGCTACGACGTAAGCCAACTACACGCGCTCCTTTGGGAGGCCCAGACCCATCAATGGCAGGAGTTTCAATAACGCCAGCCAAATCCCAGCCAGGTTGCCAGCCAGCTTCAGCAGTGGTTGAACGCTTCACCTCACCCCTATTCAAGGAAATTGCTGCTACCCGTACTAAAGCTTCATCTGAAGCAGGCTGTGGTGCAGTCACTTCACTGAGTGCCAAACGCCCTGGCACATTGGGGTCAACAATTACAGCACGTATTTTGCTCATAAGGTTCCCCTGGCTTAGAGGTTAATTTCTAGATCGTTGGTTCCAATTTAGCGCTTGCAATACATCGACAGATTGACTTGATAGGTTACTTATTTTTTCTTCGCTTTAAATTTCTGCAACTAGGCCAATCATATCTAAAACTACAATAAATATATCGATTAACCGTAGTTTTTAGTACGTAAAAGGAAAATTATCACAGAAAACTATAACAATCAAGCATCTGACAAAAAGATTTGCAAGTATGTTGACTGTTGACTGTTGACTGTGAACGAAGAGGAAAAGGAGCAGGGGGCAGAGTAGACAAAGAAATAAGGCGAATAACTCCCAGTCATCAGTCATCACTAGACTTCTAAGAGAAGTGGGGAAAAGGGTAAGGGGTAAAGGGGAAAGGGCAAATCAAAACCCTTTTCCCTTTAACCTTTTCCCTTTCCCCCTCTTGCAAAAGTAACTTTTGCAAGATATTTACTCATCACTCCCCCTACACCGTGACCTTTGTCCCGTCAAATTTAGTAAAGGTAAATCCCCTAAATCTTTCGTTGTAACCGAGTCTTTCATCCCGAAGCAGGCTAATGGCAACTTCTTCTCCCAAAGCTAAGGCAGCTGAACCATCGGAACGCCAATGAATACCGCCATTGCCACGACCAATGGCATAGTTTGTTGCTAGTTTATTTAACTCACCGCCTACGGTCAAAGGCGCGCCGGTGTAGGAAATTACTTTTGTGGGGTCATTGGGGTCGGGTATGACTGGGTTGGGAATAACATAGTTCTCGTCAAAGAATGCTTTTAGGAGTGTGACATTGACAGCAGCAGTAACCGCAGCACCACCGGTATAGGAAGAATGGAGTGGTGAAGCTTCTGGATATGCTTGAGGTAACAAATAAGTACCGAAGGTTCTGAAGGTGGAAGCTAAAGCTTCGGAATTTAAGACTTCAGGATGAATAGGATACTGGGTATTATTGACAATATTGTTGTAAACTAGTCCACCATAGGCTTCTGGGCGGAGAATGCGGTGTACATAATACTTCTGCCAGTATGATGCTCTAATGGCACGGGAAGTACCCAAGTTGAGCAAGGCTTGTAATTGTCCAACAGCAAAGGTGGCAGCAGAACCAACTTGCGTCAAGGAATTAACGTAGGGATTGCCTGGATTTAATGGTGCGCCGATACTACCAAGAATCAAGGAGGCTCCCAGGTAGGTAGGGCCGCCAATATGAGCATACTCACCTAAATCGCGAACCGTGACTATGTAACGGCTAACAGGATCGTAGTTAATTGATTTCCCTGAACTACCTCCATTTTGCACAGTCAGCCATTCATTGAAATCAATCAGAAAGTCATTGCCAGGAAGAGCGGTACGAATTAGTGGAGAAACAAACTGAGTTCCCCAAACAATAGTCCGCAGGAGAAATTGTGATATGTAAGGGCCGTTTAGTACTCCTGGGGGAGTTACATATTTTATCTTTTTACCAGAGCTATCACTGCGATCGACATAGTTGACGCTACCACGAAATAAAGTTTCAGGGGTCACAAGGCCATTTTGTTTTGGGCCTCGGAACGCCGAAAGCTTATTCAGGTCTGCCACAGCTGCCAAAACTTTTGGGTCGTCTGTGTTGTTTTGAAACTTGGAATAAGGTACATCACGCAGTAAGGCTTGCCAATAGATTTCAACAGCTTCAGCAGCTCTTTGTGCGCTAAGTAAAGCTGGTGGTGGTGGTACTGCTATCTGAGCTGCATTGATACCTTCTAAGCTAATTGCTAGAGGCCCTTGGGGATTTACTAGTTTTCTGGTGCCACCCAAGATAATTTTTTCAAAATCATCTGGATTTAGCGTTGTCAGTGCTTTAGTCAAAGAGTTGTAAGCATCCAATTTGACTTCACCCCGTGCATCGTGGGGTAGTCCCCTACTGTCGGAGCCAATTTTGTTGGCATATCGCCTCTCATCACCATTGGTGGGATGCGGCGGAATGGGAATACTATTTTCGAGCCTTGCTGCTTCAACACGCACTTGAAAAGCTTTATTAACAAACTTCTGATAGTTGAAGTTTAGTTTTCCATCAGAAGGATTAGTGGCTTGGGCAATGTCTCCTGCTTTTTTGGAAGATACAGTTGAACCTAAAACTCCTCCAACGGTGCTGGCGACTGTAAATAAACCGACGCGACCAAGAAATGAACGTCTACTACGGCTAAAAAAGAAGCGTCTTGTGCGACTTAGTTTGGATTCCTGAGGCTGCTTGATTTCACTTTGAGTTTGACCATCTTGACCAAAATTTTGATCGGAATTGGGATCTAGTTGCATTAGAAGATATCTCCACTGGCAAAAACAATACAAAAATTCAGCCGTGAGCGAACCAATGAGTAGTTTCAGGTGGTATACAACAGAAATGAGAATTCAGAAATAAAACACACTTAAGGGACTTCCAAATAAAAAAATATTCCACAGAATACTGTTGACCCTTCGACTTCGCTCAGGGTCAAGGCTGAGCGGAGTCGAAGCCTTGACCATTGACCGTTGACAGTCAGCAGCCAACGACCTAAATCGGAACAATTTATTTTTTGGAGTTCCCTAATGCTGTAACTTGACTAAGTTGAAATCTGTTGTATTTGAAACACTCACCAATTTAAGGAGAGAATAGTTTTAGTGAATTACTTATCAAACCTAGAGCCACTTTACTAGAAAGTAATTTGCACTCTTAGTTATGACTTTGAGTCTTTAGTTATGCTATTCAACAATCGATGGCATAACTTTTACACCTACAGCTTTCATGAAATCAATAGCATACGCTGTGGTTGAACTATTGCAGCGATCGCACAGTTCAAACCACAATTTTTTCCAGTTAGATTGCTAATATACTGTAAAACTATCGATTTACCGATGTTTGTAGTTGTTAAATCAGACTTTCTCACAAACACCTGTGAAAATCAAGTAGTTTTGACAACAATTTAGCTAGTAATTTGAGTTTTCTTGAAAAGTCAAGTTGTTTTTTAAGCCAAAAGGCAACAGGTAACAGGCGATTAACCATTGCCCATTGCCCATTACGTATTAGAACTCTTGCAAAAGTACTTTTTGCACTCTTGTGGGAAAAGGGATGCATCTTTATTGGGAAAAGGCAAAATACCAAACGTTTCCCCCTTTCCCCTTACCCTTTTCACGACTTCTCTGAGAAGTCTATTACCCATTGCCTTTGACTAACTAACTATGCCCATATCTACATAAATTGGATGTACTATTCTTTTAATGGTGTCGAGTTTTCTACTAAAGAAATACGCTCCGATAATACAACAAGCACCACCAAATAATAAAGCATTAGTTACACCGATGCGATCGGCCAGTCCTCCAAAGAATAAATTACCGAAAGGTAGAATTCCTAAAAAACCTGTTGTAAATATACTTGTGACTCTACCTCTTTTATTTTCATCAACAATAACTAGTTGGATAAAATTACTAATTGAAGCTAGAGTTAAACTAGTATTCATCCCTATAATAAACATAAATATTAGACAAGTTTCTAAATTTTGGATGCGGGAAAAGATGATTAAAGATAATCCTAAAATTGCCGCCGATCGGGCGACAATATTTTCTAAGCCTACGGCTTGTTTTCGGAAAACTAAATAAAATCCTGAAACTATAGAACCAAGTGCTGAAGCTGTCATCAGAAAACCCATAGTCTTAGCATCGCCATGTAAAATTTCTTTAGCAAATATAGGCATTAGATTTACATGTGTCATTGCCATAAAACAAATGACGATTTGTAATCCTAATACAGCTTTTATAGGAAAAAAATCATACGCAAAAACAAAGCCTTCTTTGAGATTTTGCCAAATTTTAGCTTTGCGATCTGATAGTTTGTTGAGAACAGGCTTGACTTGGATGGTTAAGATAGCAGATAAGAACGGCAAATAGCTAATACTATCCACCAAAAAGCAGGAAGCTGCTCCAGAAGTTGCAATTAGTAAACCCCCAATCATGGGACTGACAAACTTAGCAGTGTTAATTAAAAAGGAATGAGAGGCCATAGCACTGTAAATATCTGCTTTTTTATCCACCAGTCTGGGAATAATTACCTGACGTGCTGGTAAATCAAAAGCTTTCACTGTTCCTTGAAGAGTACCAATGATAATAATCCAGGTGACATTAATGCGATCGCTAATAGTTAAAAACGTTAATGTAGAAGATAAAACAATAGATGTTAGCTGAGTAGTAAGTAAAACATATCTTAAGTTCCAACGATCCAATAGCACTCCTACTATAGGTGTAATAATCAAGCCCATAGCTTGATTTGTAAATCCTGCTATACCTACTAAGATAGCTGAATTAGTTAATTGGTAAACTAACCATACTAAAGCAATTTGTGTCATCCAAGAGCCAAAAAAAGATAAGCTCTCACCAATAACAAAACAAGCAACATTCGGAGATTTTAGAGCCGGTGGAAGTTCAAAAGACACAAATTTTAATTTGTCTTTTGAAAATTTTTCTCTATTACTTGGTAACATCAGCTTTTCCCTGTTTGACAATGTTTCTAACCATGTTTTTCTACAACTAATCCAAGATTGATATAGACGCATTATCAATCCAAGATGCATTACCCGATGCTTTTATAGTCTTCCCAATAAAAAGACAACAATTTTATCCTCTTGTTATCAGCAACATGAGGAATCTCGAAGACTTATACAAAGTCCTCAGAAAGAATGTTTTTGATAAAGGTCAGCTACCCTTGTACATTACAAGTCCCAAGCAATAGTTAACTTTGCTTAATGTTAGATTAACAGAAAGTTTGCATCCTTAGTATCTGCTGAAAAAAAGTCACTCAAACAATTAATACACGGTGAATAAGCATCATATCATGTCTGTTAAGGAACGACAATTATCGCAGAACAAGCATATCAGGGGGATGGGGAGACAAATCAATTCAAAATTCTTGCATAACGCTCGCGGACACGGCGAATCGTGGCTCTAACAAAATTCACGCATTCAAGAACTTTTAACTTTTAAATGCGTGACTTTTTAATGCCCCATACCCAATACCCTTTATCTGTTTTATTTTATGAAACTCAAGCGTTATTTTTGGATAGCTATTTTAACCATCATTACCTTACTAGGCGTGATGATATCAGAAAAAACTCAGGCGCATACATCATCCAATACACTATTTCAAACATCTACAATTAGCGCCTTGTCAGTAGGAATTTATGAGGGAAAAACTAATTTTCAGCAGTTGAAAAAATACGGTGATTTTGGTTTGGGTACAGTCAATTATCTTGATGGAGAAATGATTGGATTAGATGGTAAGTTTTACCAAGTTAAAGCTGACGGTGTTGCCTCTGTTATTCCTGATGACGTTGCCAGTCCTTTTGCCACAATTACCTTTTTTAAACCAGAAAAATTAATTCGTTTAGAAGGACAGATGACTTATCAGCAATTGCAATCATCTTTGGATCAGCGCCTATCCACTAAAAATTATCCTTATGCAATTCGTATTCAAGGTAATTTTCCTTATGTAAAATTTAGAAGCGTTCCCAAGCAAACCCCGCCCTACCGACCTTTGGCAGATGCCCTCAAAGAACAATCAGTGTTCGAGTTAAGGAACGTAAATGGCACTTTAGTAGGATTTCGTACACCCAAATATATGGAAGGAGTAAATGTCAGGGGATATCATTTTCATTTTTTAACTGCAAATCGGAGAACTGGAGGACATATTTTAGATGGGCAGTTTCAAAATGCTAAAGTAGAAATTGATACTCTGTCAGATGTTGAGATAAATTTGCCCAAAACTGCTGAATTTGAGCAAGCTGATTTGGGAGATGGCACACCGAGTATTAAGTAAATATTTTGGATCGAATCCATGCCACTATCAGAAACTATTGCCAAAGAAAAAGATACTCGTCCCCCTGTGGCCATTGGTCATGTGAGATTTTATGTGAGTAATGTGCCTGAGGCTAGCAAATTTTTTGTCAAAATAGGGCTGCGGCTAATTACACAATCAGAACATGTAGCTGTTTTAGAACTACGGGGAGGAACGCACTTAGTTTTGAGAACAACACCAGAGCCAATTACTTTTGGAACCAAAGCACCTTTTGACTTGATGGTAGATGATGTTTTTGCCACTAGAGATGCTTTAACACAGCAGGGACTAACTGTTTCCGAAATCGAACCAGGCAGAATCCACAGTTCATTCACCTTGACTGGGCCAGATGGCTACATATTGACCTTTAATTCCTCGCATACAGGGGGTAGAGAGGTTTAATTTGGGCATGGGGTATGGGGTATGGGGGAAAGGGAAAGGGGTAAGGG
>NZ_JACKZU010000345.1:0-8864 GCF_014222165.1 Nostoc sp. 2RC | reverse complement strand
ATATAATATTGTTTCTATAACTTGATTTAATTTGGATATTATTACTGGACTTTCCCAATCTACTGATTGAAAATATTGATTTATTAAATCACGTTTATATTCAAAATTTATTGATTCATCCCTGCTAAAGCCTCCACCGGAAAAAATAGTGTCTATTTGCCTTTTACTGAAACAATCACAGCAAAATCGTTCAAGATAATTTTTTAAAATTGTTATAATTAGACTTGACATAGTAACTATTTAACTTTATAAAAACATTACTAATTGAAAATATTACTATATTTTTATAAGAAATACGGTCATGCTAACTGTAACAATTGATGAAATCCAGCAAAACTTAACTATCTATCTTGAACAAGTAGCGGCAGGGCAAAGTATTATTATCATGCAAGCAGGAAAACCTATTGCAGAAATTAAACCCGTTTCACCCACTTCTCAACAAATGAGACCTTATGGATTATGTGCTGGTGAATTCATTGTTCCAGACGATTTTGATAGTTCCTTACCTGAAGAAATTTTGAATAGTTTTGAAGGGAAATGAAACTATTATTAGATACCCATATCTTCTTATGGTTTATTAGTGGCGATCGCAAATTACCAATTCATTTACAAAATAGCATTCGTGATTTAAATAACGAAGTATATTTAAGTTGCGTTTCGATTTGGGAAGCAACTGTTAAATACCAGTTAGGTAAATTACCATTACCACAATCACCTGAAATCTACCTTCCCAAACAGCGTCAGGAGCATTTAATCAGTAGTCTCGGTCTAGATGAAGAAAGCGTTGCTCAACTTTTAAATTTACCATTATTACATCGCGATCCTTTTGATAGAATGTTGATTTGCCAAGCTTTACAACATAATTTAACAGTTGTAAGTGTAGACCCAGCAATTCAATCTTACTCGATAGGTGTTTTATATTAGCGTTAATAATTGCTCAAAATTTGGAAGAGAATAGCCTTTCCACTGTAAAAGTGCATAAGCATAGGCTTTTTTCAGCATTAAATAATCAGCACTGACTCTTAGAGAACTCAACAAAAACCTATCTGACTCACTTAATTGATTGTTTTGATTTTTTTCTAATAATTGCAAATGCAGTTCTTGTTGTGTGTCTGGAACTTGACTTTGAGCAATAGTTAATAATTCCTCAGTTGTTAATTGTTGCATAGCCATTAATTCCCCTTGTAATTCTAGAGGTGCATAATCAACAGCAGGAGGAGCATTGCTTTGGTTGGCCATAATTATTTAAAATAATTGTTTTTTAAGATAACATAGTGCGCTAGGGTAAAGTTCTTCAGGTTCCTCAGTTGTCTCAACTCAAAAAATGTACCCACAGCGCTGGCTCAACGTAACGCACTTTAATCTTCTGTAGGCGCATACAGCTGCATATCCCTACTTTATAAATTAACGCTTGGCGATCGCTTCACAAAACATTACTTCCATAAGAACCACTCATGTAGCCTTTGTGTGCATCGTCGAAAGCTTGCAAGTGACACAAATCACCTAGCAGTAAGGCTTTGGGGTATCAATTATCAAAATTTCAGCAGAAAATAATTACCAACCGGAGAAAATTTCCGGTTTTTTTGGCTTTGTGATGATAAATAAAAATAATAACGTTGAAAGTCATGCTTCGTACCCCGAAGAATTGCTGAAATTCTTCGCTGCTTTCAGGATGACTACTGACAACATCTGCCGCAATGCTGCTCGCTTTGTGCATTTTTAACTCGGCATTGGGGAAAGGGGAAAAGGTGAGCCAGCGCGGTCTTGGGGGTTTCCCCCATGAGCGACTGGCGAACCCCGAAGGGGTTAAAGGGTAAAGGTTAAAGGTTTTTTCTTTCCCCTTTTCCCCAAAACCCGACAAGTATTGACATCTGCCGCCAATCAGTTTTTTTGCTGGGGATGCTGCTAATCCGCTACAAACAAGGGACGCAGAGCTAAATAAAAGCTCTACCACAAAATTTACTCTAGATGTGTCTAAGTAAGTACGCTGAGGAAGTGTAAAGATGTCACGGAGTCATGGAGGCGATTTTAAAGCAATTATAAAGAGCTAGGTGCCATTTTGGCAGGTTTCCATCGTAAATATGCGATATTAGTAGATTGTACAAATCTTTATTCTTGTTCGCACACACTAGTTACTATCTACTCAAAACTGCCAGGGCTGAGGGAATTCTAACACGGATGAATTTACGGTAATTTACGAAGTAGGAAATAATACATGGTATTATCACTGTCTTCTCATAACGTTATCCAGTATCTGCAAGACGCGGATCTGTGTAACTCAGAAGGTGGCAGAACGGATAAATCTGATTTGCCAGGGAGTAGCAAGAAAAATTTTAATTTAGTGGTAACTCTTGCCGATAATCGCAAGCTGCTCCTTAAACAAGAAGGTAACGTTAACAATGAAGGTCAGCCCCATGAATTATTCAAAGAGTGGCTGTTTCATCAATTGCTCCAGCAGTTTCCAGTTTTCGGTAATGTTTCGACCATTGCACCGTTGGTAGTGCATTTTGACGAAGAAAATTCTATCCTCGTCCGTAACTACTTAAGTGACTACCTAGAGCTTGGGACATTATACCACAACAATGGAATTTTTCCACCAGAAATTGCTTATGCCATCGGTACAGCTTTGGCAGGATTGCATCGTACAACCTTCCAGCACCGAGAATATAGGGATTTTATGGCAGCTGCTCCCCAAGGAGAGTTTCGCTATGGCTTTTACAATCCAGCCCAGGGGGTAGGTTCGATTGGCCCAGAAATTTTTGGTGCTGTTCCCAGCGATGCGTTGAAATTCTATGTTCTCTATCAACAATATGAGAGTTTGGAATCTGCGATCGCAGATTTGGCATATGAGTGGAACCCTTGCTGTCTAACTCACAACGATTTGAAATTGAACAATATTTTAGTTCATTCTCGCTGGCAGCAACTAGACAATTGCCTAGTGCGGCTAATTGATTGGGAAGCTTGTGCTTGGGGAGATCCAGCTTTTGATTTAGGAACTTTATTAGCAAGCTATTTAGAAATTTGGCTTAAAAGTTTAGTAGTAGACCCTACCATTGAATTAGAACAATCTCTACATTTGGCGCTGATACCCCTAGAGCTTTTACAGCCTTCAATGATTGCTCTCATCAGGTCTTACCTCAATGCTTTCCCGATGATTTTAGAATACCGTAGTGACTTGATTTCGCGGGTTATGCAATTTGCAGGACTGGTACTGATTCATCAAATCCAGGATAGAATGACTTGCCAAAAATACTTTAGCAATACTGATATCTGTATGCTGCAAGTAGCTAAAAGTTTACTCACTATGCCAGAACAGGCTGTGTTGAATATTTTCGGCATCTCACAGTCAGAAATTGTCAACCCTGTGGCCAAAATTCATAAACTTCCTCAACCTCAAAAAGAGCAGCAGTTACTTCGGATTTATTACGAAAAAACTCGACTTCGTGGTTGCTAATGAAAAGAAACCCAACAGCAATAATTCAGAATTCAGGAGTCAAAGTAGTTAAACAATCATCAAAATATAGAAATCTCCTTTGATTGCCCAAATAATTCATCTATGGAGGGAACAGGAAAAAAGTAATCAAACTCTACTAATTTTTTCACCCAATCAAATAGAAGTCTATATTTGATGAATTAACACAGCGATCGCATTGTATTTATTTGGAATTCTGAATTTTGAGTATTGAATTTTTACGAAATTTTAAATTCTTGTGCATATTATTTCTCCGATGGTAAATCTCAGAGGATTTTGCCCCATCATAGTTTTATGATTTGGAATTTTATTTTATTGAGTTATAAATGGATTAATGCTATATTCTGCCAATCAACCGCTGACTTCTCTATTAGATATTGCTCACAATATCCAGATTGAGCCAAATTTTTGTATTTACCATCCCAAATATCAACCCTTTGCTCTGCCGACTAAAGTAGCTGAGAGATTTCAGCAAACCCCAGCAGATTTGCAACAAAAGTATCTGACTCTACTACTGCGAAATTTTCTTTATGGTATCTATTACAATGGCTCCCTACAAAATAGTTTAATACCTAATACTAGTATTAAACATCACATGTCTCAATCTAATTTAGAAGATAGTTATGTTTCGGATATTGATTGGGATTTCTACAAACAACTACACGAAAATAATCACGGTATAGGCTACTTTGACTCAAAATGGGAAGTGTTGCGGCGAGAAGTTGATGGTACGATGGCGGTGACAAAAGGCGGTTTAACGCTTTATATTGAGCCGGACTGTCACTTAGAATCAAGTAAAAAATCTACCAAAGTAGGTGATATAGTAGCAATTTGGATGCCTAAAAATCGTCTACAAAACGGTTATTATGTGGCAGTTAGTAATGTGGCACAGGAACAGCAAAAAAATCCAGACAGTGACTTAGGAACAGGGCGAATTTACTTTAACTTAACGCCATCTGGTGCGATCGCTCTTATGAATAGCCTAACACTGCAACTCAATGCAGCCTCCATTCCTTTTAACTTTCAGGTTCTCCATAATCCTTCTGTATACGGACGCTATGATTCAGGGGTACTCTACTTTGAACTCCAAGACTATGCAGCAATCCACAGCATCCTTGAAAGAGTTTATCCAGAGAATCAATTTCATTTCCACCAGGAAATTCCCTTGTTTACCAAATTTTTAGCACCAGGGTTAGGTTTAGCTGAAGAACCAAGTCAAAAATTTGCCGCCCAAGAAAGTTTTGGTATGAACCGTTGTCAAATCGTTGCTAATGCCTTGTTAGAAGGATGGCAAAAAGGGAAGAATGCAATGGAAGAACGGATGAGGGTGATTAACCAACACTTTACACGCCATGCCATTGACTTACGGCGTCCCTACCTTAACCCTAATTCTCAAGATATTTATATTCCCCTGAAATTACAGCAAATTTAAAGTTAATAAACAGCACACAAATTTTTCGGTCTACTGAGTTTTGCTGTATTGATGAGTAATTCTAACTTAGTGGTCTGTCCCATTAATTTTGTAGGAAAAATGTTCGTAGTAAGGACTTTAGTCCTTGATTTTTCAGCACTAAAGAAGGCAGCTATGCAAAGGGCACAGGGCAGGAATCAGAATTACCTCCTGCCCTCTGCCTTTCTTGCTAAAGTGATGACTACGAACCTATCAGAACTAATGGAACAAACCATTAGTTACCACCAGAGGTCACAGATTTATTATGTGTGGCAGTATCTTCAGGCTTTCTGTGCCATTTGCCATCGCCACCTGGTTCGTACTCATTTCTGACGCTATTCCAAGCAACTTCACGGGCACCTTCTTCACTGAAACCATCTTTTTGAGCGGCGCTAAATGCTGCTGTAAAAATCTGCTGTGCGTGTTCGGGTAATTGTTGTTTAATGTCTTCAGGTAATTGATTGATTCCTTGTTCTGGCATAAACTTAATTCCAATTTTTTTTACTTAAGTTCATACTAAAAAATTAATCATCCAATACCATCTTTCTCTAAGTAGAGAACTAAATAATCATACTTTTGGCTGAGTCAAAAAAATTTTAGATTAACGATGCAATAATATTAATACTCATAGCTAGAATCGTGGTATTGAAAAAGAAGGATAATATACCATGTAGCAACGTCAAGCGCCTCATATCGCGTGATGTCGTTTGCACATCTGAGACTTGGCTAGTCATGCCAATCACAAATGAATAATATAAAAATTCCCAGTAGTCTGGATAGTCGTTATGAGGAAAATCTAAACCTCTGGTAATTTTTTCGCTATTATTCTGACTATTATATTTGTAATAAATATGTGCATACTGCACTGCAAATAGTGTATGCACTAATAACCATGAACCTATAATTGTCATAATTGAAAGTATGACATGTAGGCTAAGCATCATTTTTGATAACTGTTCTTTATCAGTTAATAAAAATCCAATGGCTAAAACACTAGCACAAGCCGCCGCAATCACGAGTATGAATATGGCCAAATGTCCTTCATATTCATTCTCTGCATAACGACGAATTTTTTCTGGTGTAGCTTTGAGCATTTTCCACCAAGTTATGGCTAAGAAAAAGTCAGCACCAAAGTTCCAAGCGCAAAGAATACGACTTGCTAAATGCAGCCAAGGTGGAATTATTACCAAAATTAATAAAGCGACTCCAACAGCTATGAAAAGTCGAGGTCGCGGGTCAAAGTTTTTCAATAAATTAAGTTTCACAAAAATTGCGATCGCCAGTGTAATTTATTGGATTTCAATCACGTAAATCTAGAATAAGATACCTTGATATTACCCTTCAGTATAATGTGATAGTAGCCATAAGGCATAGCGTTCTAAACCGACTAATAAGACAGTTATGCCCAGGGCTAGAGCGAATAAAAATAAATTACTTACATCACCGGCTTTTAAGGCGAAACTTAGAGAAGTGGCAACAGCAGGGGGATGCATTGCATCGAAGAAAATCATGAAAGCAATAGCAATTACCATTGCAATCCCACCAGAAATATACCCATTACCAAAGATTGAATAAGTAATAAATCCAATGCTAGCAGCCATTGTTTGAGCTAAAATCAGCGTCCTCACAGCGTTTGTACCGTGCAGGGGGTCAAGATAAATCAGAAATGCACTGGAAGCTAGGGACGCAAATAGTAGGCGCTGTTGGCTGAGAGCTTCTACCAAAGCCATTACCAATAGGACGATGACAGTTGGCGCAGTTACCAGAGCTATTTCTCCTTTGAGATTTAGCCTGCGTCTGAAATTCCGATTTGCTCCTTGCAAAGGTTTTAAACTCGAACGTTTTTGACTCATCGCTCGAAAAATTTGATTTGAAAAAAAGTCGAGAGTTGTTTGGTTGGGTAATTTTCCCATGAATGGTTGATTCGCTCCCAATACTTGTCGGGTTTTGGGGAAAAGGGGAAAGAAAAAACCTTTAACCTTTACCCTTTAACCCCTTCGGGGTTCGCCAGTCGCTCATGGGGGAAACCCCCAAGACCGCGCTGGCTCACCTTTTCCCCTTTCCCCAATGCCGAGTTAAAAATCTTTAACCGAGCAGTATTGGATTCGCTCCTTCCTTAGACTTACTGTAAAACTTTGTGGCTGTTGCTTCTTCTGGCAAATGATAGACGGACTCAAACATCGGTGATGCGTTCGCTTTATGATGCGGTAAGTACCGTCTAAGCGAAGACAAATTATGACGCCAACAATTTCAATTAACGATTCTCAACGCCTGCAACTCTCACCTTTAGAAATCCCCTCCCGTTTACTGTTGGGGCCTGGCCCCTCCAATGCCCATCCTACAGTTCTGCAAGCGATGAATACTTCACCAGTCGGGCATCTTGACCCGGCTTTTCTCGCACTGATGGATGAAATTCAATCGTTGCTGCGCTACGTATGGCAAACAGAAAACCCACTCACCATTGCAGTTAGTGGTACGGGAACAGCAGCAATGGAAGCAACCATCGCCAATAGCGTGGAACCCGGTGATGTGGTTTTGATTGGCGTAGCTGGTTACTTCGGTAATCGCTTGGTGGATATGGCTGGACGTTATGGCGCTGATGTGCGAACAATTACTAAGCCTTGGGGACAAGTTTTCAGCTTGGAAGAATTGAAAACTGCCCTGGAAACCCATCGTCCAGCGATTCTTGCTTTGGTTCATGCCGAAACTTCCACTGGCGCACGCCAACCTTTAGAGGGAGTTGCTGATTTGTGTCGCGAATTTGGCACTTTATTATTACTAGATACCGTTACAAGTCTTGGCGGCGTTCCTATATTCTTGGATGCTTGGGGAGTTGACCTAGCTTATAGTTGTAGCCAAAAAGGCTTGGGTTGCCCACCCGGTGCTTCGCCTTTTACCATGAGTCCGCGTGCAGCCGAAAAATTACAAAAGCGCCGCACAAAAGTTGCCAATTGGTATTTAGATATGTCTTTGCTGAGTAAATATTGGGGTAGCGATCGCGTCTATCACCACACAGCACCAATTAACTTATACTATGCATTGCGGGAAGCACTGCGTTTAGTTGCCGAAGAAGGATTAGCAAACTGCTGGCAGCGTCATCAAAAGAACGTAGAATATCTCTGGGAAAGTTTGGAAGACATAGGATTAAGTATGCACGTTGAGCGGGAATATCGACTGCCTACCCTTACCACTGTCCGCATTCCAGAGGGAGTAGACGGCAAAGCGATCGCTCGACAGCTACTCGATGAACATAATATTGAAATTGGCGGTGGTCTTGGCGAACTCGCTGGTAAAGTCTGGCGCGTGGGACTAATGGGCTTTAATAGTCGTAAGGAAAGTGTTGACCAACTAATAGCCGCATTGCGCCAAGTTTTACCTCAATAAGCTGAATTTGTGTTGAGTGTTGACTGTTGAATGTTAATCGTCAACAGTCACACTATGAGTTGCTGTTAAAGCTTAACGCTTTTGAGAACAATGGCGATCGCTCTAGCATTGATTGACAAGCAAAGTTGATATTTTACAAGTCGATGCATTCACGATGCAAGCCAATGCATTCACGATGCAAGCCAATGCATTCACGATGCAAGCCAATGCATTCACGATGCAAGCCAATGCATTCACAATGCAAGCCAATGCATTCACAATGCAAGCCAATGCATTCACGATGCAAGTCAATGCATTCACAATGCAAGTCGCTCATATCATTTTGTTAAATCTTGGCAACACATAAATATACGACTTACGCATTGACGGTAAATACAAAATATGAAGTGCTTGAAAAAACCACATCTGTTGTAGGGGCTTTAGCATTGCTCATCAGTGTCAACTTAAGCTCAAACTCTTGCTCCACAATCGTTTTACCCCACCCCCAACCCTGCCTTTTTTATACATCTCCGAGCCCCCCAGACGGTCACCTACCTCCAATTCCGCCTGATCCTTGTA
>NZ_JACKZU010000344.1:0-8926 GCF_014222165.1 Nostoc sp. 2RC | reverse complement strand
CGGGCGGCTCATGGGTATGTAAACTTACCGAGTTTGCTTCTCTCTATTATATGCAGCTTCATATTAAATTGGTATAAACCCATTAACACAGAAAAACTTCTCAATGAAATTGGCTTATTACTTTCTCAAGGAACTTCCAGTAAAAAGGTATTGGTAGTTGATAAAAATGCCTCTACTTTAAAGACCTTATCAGATGTGCTACAAACTCAAGGATATAACGTAATTGAAGCTTCTAACCCTCAAGAATGCATTCATAAAGCTTTGTCAGCTAAACCTGACATGATCATTATTGATTCTATCTTTTCTCAAGAAGCCGATTTGGTGAAAACCCTACGCTTTGAGAAAGGTTTGGAGAATGTATTCTTCATTATGCTCTCCGATCGCTAATTTCGCAGGGAGTGGCTATGGTGTACACACAAGTTGGAAAAACCTTATCTATAAAAGATTTGAGGAAAGGTAGGGTGCGTTATGGACGTTAGTCCTAACGCAACGTAAATCTTTGGCGGTGCGTTACGCTGGCGCGATAACACACCCCACTGGCGTGTCAAGGCTAAAATGTCGCAATAGATTTTATTGTGGGATGGGTGTCCTCACCCGTCCGGGCGGGCAGGATGCCCACCCCACAAGAGTTTACTAATGCACTATTTTAGCTGTGTCAGTCCACTACCAGACTCCTAACTCCTCCCTCCTCACTCCTAACTCTCAATTGCTAAACCCAGGAATTAAACGCTTCAAGGCGCGACCGGCAATGTCGCCATAGCGTAGTTCGCCGCACATGATTTTACCCATGACTTGCGGAGCTGAGGGGTGCTTCACACCAACTTTGTAGCCAATGTTGGCAAATAGATAAAATGCTTTGGCTAATTTTTGCGCCCAAGCCATTTCAGTACCCCATTCTTCGTTAATGGCTTGGCTGTATTTTTCTAAAGCGTTAATGTCTCCAGCAAGTGCTTCATTGATACTTGCGGCTGCCAGTAAGCCACTAAAAATTGACGGGCGAATGCCTTCTGCCGTCATCGGATCGACTATACAAGCAGCTTCCCCAGCCAAAACCGCATTTTGAGTGTGCAGCTTTTGATTTCCATCCCAAATACAAAGGGGATGTCCATATTGTTTGCTGGTTGTAAGGTCTACATTTAATGATTTGGCGTACTCATCCAAAATCTTTTTAAAGTTTTGGGGTTGACCACCAATGAAAGTTCCCACACCAATAGAATAACCATCAGCTTTAGGAAAGTTCCAAAGATAGCCGTTTTTAATTAAGCCAAATTCAAAATGAATTGTCGGGTTGTGTTCTGCAATACCAGGAACTTCTGCTTCCAAAGCTCCTGTTAACACACGTTTGCGTTGTTGAAAACCCAGCCATTTGGCCATCGAGCCTTTGGCACCGTCAGCTGCGATTAAGTAACGCCCTGTAACTGGCTCGTTGGCTGTGTTCACTTGCCAATAATCACTTTGAAATTCAATACCAGTTACTTCAGTATTATCTTGGAGTTTGGCTCCTTGTTTCTGGGCTTGTTGGACTAAAAAATGATCGAAAACGTCCCGCCGCACCATCCAAACTGGTTCTTTGGTGGCGATTTTCGCTTCCACGGGGTCGCCTAGTTTCCAGGTGAAGCGGAGTAAGTCTGCTTTTAAAGAAATTGCTGGGCTAAAATCAAAGTCAAACCATTGAGCGATCGCTGGAGATACACCACCACCACAAGGTTTATATCTTGGCAGGGATTCTTTTTCTAAAACTAATACTGAGCGACCTTGCTTAGCTAAATGATATGCAGCCGTTCCACCAGCTGGCCCAGCACCGACAATGATGCAATCGTACATATTGCTGAAATTTTGCTTCTCAATTAGTTTAAGCTAACGCGCTTACCAATACCCATAGGGAATGGGCAATAAGCAACAGACAAAGAAAGTTGATTTTTATTTGGGTTTTACCGAAAGACGGCGAGAAAGCCCATTCCTTCTAAGTATGGGATGAATTTTCGCTCGTTGTCTTAGTCGTTAGTCAATAGTTATTATTAATGATTAATGACTCGAAATCCCCCAGCTTCAGACCGGGGGATGAGTTAAAATGCTTTTACATATCGGGATGACTGGATTCGAACCAGCGGCCCCTTCGTCCCGAACGAAGTGCGCTACCAAGCTGCGCTACATCCCGCCACAAAATTGGCATTATAAATCCAAAATATCACAACCCGTGCAAAATGACAAAATTACATTTATATGCGATCGCTTCATCAAAGGGTTTGCTTGCTACCATAAAATTTGTATAACTTTAGTGGTAAAAGCGGATTGTGACTGTAAAACCAGACTGGTTGCGGGTGAAAGCACCTGCGCGTGAGCGCATCGGTAACGTTAAAGACATTTTGCGGGATTTAGCCCTCAATACAGTTTGCGAGGAAGCGTCCTGTCCGAATATTGGTGAATGTTTCAACGCTGGTACTGCCACGTTTCTGATTATGGGGCCGGCTTGTACGCGTGCTTGTCCCTATTGCGATATCGATTTTGAGAAAAAACCCAAAGCATTAGACCCCACCGAACCTACACGACTGGCAGAAGCTGTTCGCCGCATGAAACTCAATCATGTGGTCATCACTTCTGTAAACCGAGATGATTTGCCAGATGGTGGCGCATCTCAATTTGTAGAGTGTATTCATGCAGTTCGTACCATCTCGCCCAACACCACAATTGAAGTACTGATTCCTGATTTGTGCGGTAATTGGAATGCTTTAGAGGTAATTCTCCAAGCTGCACCAGAGGTATTAAATCATAATACGGAAACTGTGCCACGCTTGTATCGTCGGGTGCGTCCCCAAGGCAACTACCATCGCACATTAGAATTGTTGCAGCGGACTCGCGAATTTTCTCCCAGCACCTACACTAAATCCGGTATCATGGTTGGACTCGGTGAAACTGATGCTGAAATCCGCCAAGTGATGCAAGACTTACGAAGTGTAGATTGCGATATCTTAACAATTGGACAATACCTCCAACCGAGTCAAAAACACCTGAAGGTGGATGAATTTATCCACCCAGAACAATTTTCTGCTTGGAAAGCATTCGGCGAAGAAATTGGATTTTTACAAATTGTTTCTTCACCATTGACAAGAAGTTCGTATCATGCAGAACAAGTCAGGGAATTAATGGAACGTTATCCCCGGTCAAGAGTTAGGAGTTAGGAGTTAGGAGTTAGGAGTTTAGAGTTTGGAATTAGGAGTTAGGAGTTAGGAATTATGAGCGAGCAGATGTACTCCAACTCAAAATACTGTGTTGCAGTTCTGGGTGCGGGTGCTTGGGGTATGGCGCTGGCAAATCTGGCAGATGCAAACGGTCATGAGGTGCGTCTCTGGTCGCGTCATGGTTCTCAAACTCTCGAAACAGTACTCAAAGATGTCCAAATAGTTTTGTCGGCTATCTCTATGACAGGTGTCAGAGATGTTGCTTTCCAAGTAAACTCTTTGTCCCTTTCTCCAGAGACAATTTTCATCACAGCAACGAAAGGCTTAGACCCCCAAACTACCTGTACGCCATCGCAAATTTGGCAAACCATATTTCCTAACCATGCAGTAGTTGTTCTCTCAGGGCCGAATTTATCTCAAGAAATTCAAATGCAGTTACCAGCAGCAACAGTGGTAGCGAGTAATATTTCCACTGCTGCTGAAGTAGTGCAGTTAGTATTTTCTTCACATCGTTTCCGGGTATATACCAATCCCGATCCCCTTGGTGTTGAACTAGGGGGAACTCTGAAAAATGTCATTGCGATCGCTGCTGGTGTGTGCGATGGTTTACAACTAGGAACTAATGCCAAAGCTGCTTTAGTCACCCGTGGACTTACAGAAATAATTCGCGTTGGTAATGACTGGGGGGCGAAGACGGAAACATTTTATGGTTTATCGGGTCTAGGAGATCTGTTAGCAACCTGTAACAGTCCCTTAAGTCGGAATTATCAAGTCGGCTATCAGCTAGCCGGTGGTAAAACACTTAGAGAAATTCTCACAAATTTGCAAGGAACCGCTGAGGGAGTTAACACTTGTCAGGTTTTGATACAACGAGCCAAGCAACAAAACATTGCTGTGCCAATTACCGAGCAAGTTTACCACTTACTTCAGGGTGAAATCACACCCCGACAAGCACTTGATGAATTGATGCTGCGAGATATCAAGCCTGAGTACAACTACTAGTTGTCGGATACGGGGACGCGGGGACGTGGAGACACGGAGACGCGGTGACACGGAGACGCGGTGACGGGGGGATACGGAGACGCTCTTAATCGATCGCAAACACTCTCCGCGTCCCCGTGTCTCCCACTCCCCGCGTCTGATTTCCCGCTAATCAGTTATTCCCAATCTATTAGTTAAACTTATTCCCAAATAATCCTGAGAAAAAATTGCTAAATCGTCAGGATATTACTTTCGTAGCCATGTAAATGTGACTATGACAAATATAAACAAAATATTTACTGAATTATGTTTATACGTTGTTACAAAAGTAACTATCAAAAACAATCCAATTTGAAATCTTAACTAAGTAGTTTAGATATTGAAAGCCTAGCTGCGGATTTGAATAGCTATTGGTTCAATCAGAAGCCTAGCAGCGATTAAGTTCAGTAATACTGTATTCAATAAAACCATTACACTAATTTTCTAAAAAAATTGTAATGGAATTCTCTTCCGTGTTATTTCTTCGCAAATCACGGGAACAATAGCAACAGTTGAATAGCTGACCGTAATCTTAAGCTGACCCTAATCTATTGTTACCTGGAGCCATTGAGACGCTTTATGCCAGCAACATCATTTTATGCAGATGCCGCCTACAATACCCAAAAGTCCCGACAGGTTTTGGACTCGGATCTCACGGTTGATGAAAGTGAGTTATCAGTAGAGGATCTACAAGAGTTAGAAATGGCTTCTGTAGACCATGCTAACTTAGCTGCTAACGCTAACCGTCGCAGTACAGACCTTGTACGTCTATATCTTCAGGAAATTGGTCGGGTTAGGTTGTTAGGGCGCGATGAAGAGGTTTCAGAAGCTCAAAAAGTTCAGCGTTATTTGCGGATGCGGATAGTACTTGCTAATGCCGCAAAGCAAGGAGATGAGGTAATTTCACCTTATCTGAGGTTAATTGAAGTTCAAGAGCGCTTGACTTCCGAATTGGGACATCGCCCGTCTTTAGAAAGGTGGGCTGCTACTGCTGGTGTCATCGTATCGGATCTCAGACCGATTTTGGCAGAGGGTAAACGTCGCTGGGCTGAAATTGCCAAGTTGACAGTGGAAGAATTGGAACAAATCCAGTCCCAAGGACTCCAGGCAAAAGAACACATGATTAAGGCTAATCTTCGCCTGGTTGTTTCTGTTGCTAAGAAGTACCAAAATCGTGGTTTGGAATTGTTGGATTTAGTCCAAGAAGGTACTTTAGGTCTAGAAAGGGCTGTAGAAAAATTTGACCCAACTAAGGGTTATCGGTTCAGTACCTATGCTTACTGGTGGATTCGTCAGGGAATTACGCGGGCGATCGCTACTTCTAGTCGCACCATCCGCCTACCAGTTCATATTACTGAAAAGCTCAACAAAATTAAAAAAGCCCAACGCAAAATTGCTCAAGAAAAAGGTCGCACCCCCACTCTAGAGGATCTAGCAACTGAGTTAGAAATGACACCTACACAAGTACGTGAAGTTTTGTTGCGGGTTCCTCGCTCAGTGTCCTTGGAAACCAAAGTAGGAAAAGATAAAGATACTGAGTTAGGAGAATTACTAGAAACTGACAATGTAACTCCAGAAGAAATGTTAATGCGAGAATCTTTACAAAAAGACTTGCATCATCTGTTGTCAGATTTAACTAGCCGGGAACGCGACGTAATTTTGATGCGATTTGGCTTAGCAGATGGCCATCCTTACTCTTTAGCAGAAATTGGCCGCGCTCTTGATTTGTCACGGGAACGAGTACGACAAATTGAATCCAAGGCTTTGCAAAAGCTACGCCAACCCAAGCGTCGCAACCTCATCCGCGATTATTTAGAGTCTCTAAGTTAGGGAACTCTAAGAAATAAACGACAGGTTGAAGTTGTTGATTGTTGACTGTTCACAGTTAACAGTCAGCAGCCAATAATAACAATGGAATATTTTTTTACTTGGAAAGTCTGAGTACCGCCAGCCGATACTCAGACTTTTCCCTTTATCATTTGAAAATTTTACCTGACAAGTGACTAGCGACAAAGAACTTTATTCGATCCCCAGACACAAAACTTATTACAAGCTTGTAGCAAATCATTTGCATCTAAGGGTTTAGCACTTTCTCTAGACCTTTGTTGTGAATCCCCTGAAGCTAGGGATCAATTGTTGGCTGATTTTTTATCTATAGTTTGATGAGTTTTTCTTAAGGATTTAATAAAGATTCTCAATAGGCGACGATTGTTGCAAATTGCTCCCAAGATTTGTTATATTCTCAACTAACAAGCTTTGTTGAGAAATATTAGCTATGACTGCCTACACAACTACTTCACTCAAAGCAGAACTGAATGAAAGAGGCTGGCGTTTAACTCCCCAACGCGAAACAATTTTACACATTTTTCAAGAACTTCCGCAAGGCGAACATTTAAGTGCGGAAGATCTTTATCATCGGCTAGAAACTGATGGTGAAGGGATCAGTCTGTCAACTATTTATCGGACTTTGAAGTTGATGGCAAGAATGGGGATTCTACGGGAATTAGAATTAGGTGAGGGACATAAGCATTATGAACTCAACCAGCCTTATCCCCATCACCACCATCACCTAATTTGTGTTCGTTGTAACTCAACAATTGAGTTTAAAAATGACTCAATTTTAAAAATTGGGGCGAAAACTGCTCAAAAAGAAGGCTTTCATTTACTTGACTGTCAAATGACAATCCATGCGGTATGTCCTAAGTGCCAACGAGCGCTGATGCCGCTTTGACAGTTGGGTAGAGAAAAAAACGAAACTACTCAAATTAACCAAATAAGTGACATTTTGAGCAGTTCCTTTCTTTGCTGTTACTGGAGGCTAGCAACCAGTTGAGGACTAATACTGACCACACGAAAGCGGATGCTAAGGTACTTCCAAGTAAAAAATATTCATGCATAAGACTGTTAATTGTTGACTATTGACTGTGAACCGTCAACGGTCAACAGTCAACAACCTGAACCGGAACCATTTATTTTTTGGAGTTCCCTAAAAGCGTCCGCTCTTAAGATCCTTGAGGCTAATGCCGTAGAATTCTTGGGCTTGTTTAATTGCTTTTTTGGTGTCATCTGCCATTACACCGTTGAGCTTGCCTTTATAAAAACCGCGCTCCCGCAATCGCGTTTGGATTTCCAGGACGCTAAAATCGCTTTTAGGGGTGGTATTGATTGAGCCATACAACTTAGCTCTCGTGGTTGGGCCAGCAACACCACTTGCTGCTAGGAAATTAGCCGCTTGAAATCTCTTGACAGCATCGGCAGTGTAGGGCCCATAGTAGCCATTTGGCTCTCCCTCTAAATATCCTGCTTGAATTAGGTGTTCTTGAAGTAATCTCACTGGCTCGCCGCGATCGCCAAGACGGAGTTTGCTTCGATCTGCTGGCTTTTGAGGAGCTTCTTCTCCATCACCAATGCCAACTGGTGGCAATTTACTTAATGTTGCCGGGCCAACAATTCCATCAACGTTCAAGTTGTAAGAATCTTGGAAGCGCTTAACAGATTCTTCAGTAATCGGGCCAAATATTCCTGTAGCGTTCCCGTAATAGAAGCCTGCAACTCTTAAGCGTTCTTGCAAAACTCTAACATTTTCGCCTTCATCTCCCTTCATCAAATAATTGGAATCGCGGCGTTGGTTGGTTACTGAATTAACTGCACTTGTAGTACTGGTTTTTTTAGTTTGTGTAGTCGCGGCAGTTTTTTTAGCTTGTGTAGTTGCGGTAGTGGGCTTTTTAACTTGCCAGTTGTCTAATTTTTGTAAAGTGGTTGGCCCCACAACACCGTTTACTTGTATGCCAGCAGCTTTTTGGAAGCGGCGCACAGATTCTTCTGTGGATGCATCATATACTTGGGTAATGGGAGCTTGATAAAAACCTGCTGATTTTAACTTTTGTTGTAAATTCCTGACAGAAGGGCCTTGGTCGCCTTTTTCCAGTGCCATAACGCTGCTGACAGCACTGAGAATAGACAAAGACAAAGCAAGGGGCAGCATATACTTCCAAGCCTTTCCAGAAAGCCGCCCCCAGTCTGGTGCAGTTGCATTGTTTAACAAAGAACTGAGCGAAATCAATTCACTGGGTGTGCCGTCTTCGTAGGCGTAAGCTAGGTGTAAATACGCAAGATTCTCCATAGTTTTTTCCTACACCATTGATTTTTCTTCGATAACTGCTTCAGCTTGATGTACTAGGTTTCTCAAGGTTTCTAATGTTCCGATATTTACATCCTGCCATAAATTGCGCTTGTGTGCTTCTAATAATCTTTCAGCAATATCACGCAGTGCATCAGGGTTCTTTTCCTCAATGAATTTTAAAACAACAGGATCGAGTAAATAAGCTTGTACAATGCCTTGATACATATAGTCTTCGACACATTTAGTTGTAGCATCATAGGCGAATAAATAGTCCACTGTGGCCGCCATTTCAAAAGCACCTTTATACCCATGACGCATAACTCCGGCAATCCACTTAGGATTAACTACACGAGAACGATACACCCGTGCGATTTCTTCTTTCAGTTGGCGGATTCGCGGTTGGGCAGGTATAGAATGATCCCCAAAATAAACTTGGGGATTTTTTCCTTGTAGAGAACGCACCGCAACAGTTAAGCCTCCCTGAAATTGGTAATAATCATCAGAATCGAGTAGGTCGTGTTCGCGGTTGTCTTGATTGTGGAGTACGACTTGCATTTGGGCTAGGCGTTGCTCGAAGATTTCGGGGGTGGGGAGAGGGGGAGAC
>NZ_JACKZU010000343.1:0-8945 GCF_014222165.1 Nostoc sp. 2RC | reverse complement strand
GTTTATATTTTTGATGTTTTCAATTTATAAAATTTTTACTTTTTTTCATTTTTATATATAAAGTTCAACTTTAATAAACAACTTAATAGGCTTACACTTATCTGTGTTACCCTGGCAATCAAAGTGTGTATTGAAATCAAATCTCAACCTGTTGAGATAAGGTTCATAGACGAAAATTAATTAAATTATTGATTTCAAAAAAGGAAAAAATTTTCCAATACATACAAATAATCACATTATGATGTTGTGAATATATGTTTTGAATAGCCAAAATTAACCAGCTTTTTAAGAAAGTTTTTAAAAGCTGATGTTTTCCTGAAAAACAAAATTGTATTTATGTTTACATTATTTTTAGCTTAACCTGCATCGTTACCAAAGCGATCGCTGTTTATTGAACTTTACAAAATCGAGCAGATGATTACATCTTTAGTTGGAAAATTAGCAGTATACAAAACCCAAAATTCACAATCACATGTACTTTTCCCCTTCTGCAAATCTGAAAACCTATCATTTTGTATTTCATGCAAACGAAAAGTACTGTAGTTCAATATGCAATATCAAATAATTTGCAAAAAATCAATTGTTTTGACTTGTGATATAGGTTAAAAAATTTAACAACAATCATTCAATTTATCTTAATAAAAATTAAAAAAATAGTTGACTTTTTACCACACAAAATAAAGAATGATTAGTGAATCTCATGGGCAATAATCTAAGCGATCGCTACACTGTTAAGATTTACGCAATCGTAACGAAAAACGAAGCGTTTGCGCCTCGTAATCACGTAAAACCGTAGTTCGTGCGTAAGTTTTGACTGTTAAGACTTTAATTCACCATATACTGCTAATGTTTCCTGATGAACGCGGGCGACACTCAGCCGTTCTAGATTTTGATTTGCCCGTTGTTTCCATTCTTGCAACATATTACTATCGCTCAATAATTGCACTAAGACACCAGCCAAAGCACGACTATCTTTTGCTGGCACTAAAAGGCCTGCTTGACCATTATCTAAGGCTTCCGGAATTCCATCTACTTGAGTCCCAACAATGGCAGTTCCAGCTTCTCTGGCTTCTGAAAGCACCAAAGGACAGGGGTCGCGGTGAGAAGCCAGCACAAATATGTCACAAGATTTGAGGTAGCGTTGGGGTTCTGGTTGAAAGCCTTCAAAATGAATGCGTTCGGACACAGAAGTCCCTTGTGCTTGTGTTTCAAATAGTTGTTTATCAGGGCCATTACCTACCAAATAAAGATGTACTTGGGGAAAATCTGAAGCGATTTGTTCAAAAGCAGCGATTAATTCAGCAATTCCCTTGCGTTGATACATACCGGCTACGGTGGCAATGGCTGGACGTTGTAACGCTAAAGTTTGATAATCTCCTATTTGCTGGGTGCGGGGACTCCCTAACGTTCCATTACATACTACCCGCAACTTATTTTCTGGGATACCGCGCCGTGCCATAGAATCTCGCACCGCCTGACTGACAGCAATAACCCTGTCAGCTAAACCCATCAGTAGGCTAGCACGCTGAAATTCATTGTGTACTGTGGAAACCAAAGCGTAACGATTTTGAAAAATGCGCGCGAGTAAGACTCCCGTCATCATGTGTGCGTGAACAATATCGGGTTGGAATTTTGTGGCGATCGCTCTGTAACCAATAGCTGCTTTAATCATATTTATTGGTTTGCGAGTTTGGTCTAGTTCGTAATGTTTAACACCATATTTTTTGAGTAATATTTCGTATTCACCACCACTAGAAATAACCGCTACCTCATGCCCAGATTTGGCCTGTAAACAAGCCAAATCCACAGCCACATTCACAATACCGTTACCTATCTCTTGAATGTGGTTCAAAATATGTATAATTCGCATAGTTTTTGACATATGTATAAAAAATAAAGATAAGTAACTAAAAGTAGCCAGTAGCGTGTAAAATTTACAAATTGCTACTAACCAATAGCTCATTTATTCAGCCACTTAGCTTTAAAGACTTATTCAGTAACAACTTAATAAATCGGGATAAAAGAAGATAAGAATTAGGTAAACTCTGGGTGATACTTTACAAAAAATTTTGCAACATATTTATAATTAAATATGGACAACAAACTTTCATCAGGTCAAAAATATGACACACTCTTCACCAGAAAGAATAGTCAGACGTGGGAGAGTATTTCCGGAAATTCAATGGACAGATGCACAAAAAGCTGAAGACAAAGCCAGAAGACAGGCATTTTATGAACGTTGTTGGGTGATTTTTGAGCGTTTAAAACCAGAAATACTAGATAAATACTATGGTTGGTATATTGCCATTGAACCTGATAGTGGCGATTATTTTATCCATCGTGAAAAAGAAGTAGCAAGTAAAATGGCCAGAGAAAAATATCCTCATGTGATTCATCATATTTTTGGCATTAATGAAACCGGAGTTAGTGGCAGAATATGATTGAGGGGAGATTTGGAGAAAATGGACAAATTTATTTTGAAATTGATTTAATTGGTAAGGATGGTATTAGTTTTCCTGTAGAAACAATGTTAGATACAGGATTTACTGAATTTTTAGCCATGAATAAACAAGATGTACAAAGTCTTGAGTGGGATTTTTTAAATCAAGATAAATTAAGAACTGCTCAAGGAGAAACTGAATTTGATGTTTATAGTGGTAGGATAATAATAGATAATCAAGAATGGGAAATTCCTGTATTTGCTGGAGATGAAATACAGGAAATTTTACTAGGTTCTCAATGGCTGAAATTATTTATATTAGTTACTAATTATAGCCAAAATCTAGCCACTTTAGAGTTAATTTAATCAAGAATTTCTATATGGCGATCGCCCCCTTGTGCAAGTTGCGTAAGTCCTGTAAGTATGTCGTCAAATTTAGAACTTACGCATTGACAAAAATAGTTTGACTCCTGAATTCTGAATTCTGACTCCTGAATTCTCCTCTACTACGATTCAATCAACACAAGTTTACGAACTTGAGAATTTTTTCCCTGAGTGCGACGCGATAAAGTAGCACTGAGCAAAAACTTCCAAGACTGAGGAGAAAGTGCAGACAAATCAATCATCGACAGAAAGCTTTGAATATTTTTTTGCTTGAGCGCCACTATACTCCAATGTAATTTGAGGTAATTTTTTATATCCTGAAAACGGGGAATTTTTAGACGATGTTCTTCATTTACTAAAGCGTAAATTTTCTCTTTCATTAAAATATTTGTTGCCAACCGTCGAGGCAAAGAAAATTTTTGATTATATGCACCAGGCCAGATAGTACGATAAGCAAGACATTGATTTAAGAAAATAGCATCACCAAATTGAGCAATCTTAATCCAGGAATCGATGTCATCACAATTAGCATCCAGTGTGGAATCCCAACCACTAGTTTTCAAAAAAGCATCGCGCTGACAAGCTACTTGTACGGGTGTACCAAAGGGTACAAGCTCTAACAGCATCCCGTAGTGAATATCAGCTTGTGGGATATAAAAAGCTAAACCAGGGCCAACTTCGGGAGTGCGGGAAAGTTCCACTTCATTAGCATCTACTTGAGCCGCAACACAAGAGCAGATTACAGCATCGGGACGAAGGGCGATGGCCTTAGTTATTTCTTCTATACAATTAGCAGCTAGATAGTCATCATCATCGAGAAACTTAATCCAATCGCCACTAGCTTTGGCAACTCCAGCATTTACCGTTGCTGCATGACCTTGGTTAACTTCATTGCGATGATAAACAATTTTATCGCCTAAGCTTTGAATATAGGCTTGAGTGTCATCAGAAGAACAATCATCAGCAACAACCACCTCACACTCAATGGTTTGATTGCAAGCCGAATCAATTGCTCTTTTGAGCAAATCTAAGCGATTATAAGTAGTAATCACAACACTAAATTTCATAAATTCATACCTGTGGTGTAGCATTTTGCAATATAGCTTTCATTTTCAGGCTGTTGTATCAGTGAAATTAAGTAGAACGACCTCAACATTGGTAGTAGAAGTAAAACACAAGGCAGTCCAGATAAAGCAAGTTTCACACCCAAACATGAAAGTAGTCTTTTCCCCATTCCCCACTTTCTAGTACTCTGCTAACCCAAAAATGCGCTTCTTTCGGGCTGGGGAAAGGGGAAGGGGTAAAGGGTAAAGGATTTAAAAACTTTCCCCTTTTCCCTTTCCCCTTTCCTCTTTCCCCTTTCCCCTTTCCCCTTTAAAGAGCTAAGTAACGAAAGCGAACTACTAGTCAGGAAGGAATGTAATTTAAATGCGTGACAGCTTAGGATTATCGATTTATAATTGACGATTGTGAGTTTTTTTTTTCAGCAAACAGAAAGACTATGAATGCTCAAGAAATTATCCGCTCCATTGAAGCGGAACACCTAAAATCAAATCTGCCTGATATATATGTGGGCGATACAGTAAAAGTAGGAGTAAAAATCAAAGAAGGCGATAAATACCGCGTACAGCCTTACGAAGGAGTGGTGATTGCCAAGCGCAACGGTGGTATCAACGAAACTATTACAGTGCGTAAAGTTTTTCAAGGTGTGGGTGTTGAGAGAGTCTTTCTGTTGCATTCTCCCAGGATTGAGAGTGTCAAAGTCTTACGTCGCGGTAAAGTACGCCGTGCCAAATTGTATTATTTGCGCGATCGCGTCGGCAAAGCAACTCGGATCAAGCAACGCTTCGACCGTCCTTTGTAGTTATCCTGATGATAAAGTATGGGAGAAATCTCAAGGCTCAAGCGGCATTTGCCGCTAGCTTGTTTTATCAATAAAATTCTGCTATGATTAAAATCTCGTGTTGTGTTAAAATAAAATTTAATTCAACGCGATAGCTGAATCCAAAACAGCTTGTGCGCTCTTAGTTCAGTTGGTAGAACGCAGGTCTCCAAAACCTGATGTCGGGGGTTCAAGTCCTCCAGGGCGCGCTCAAGAGCAAAAACAAAGCCCGAAATAATTACGCAAACTGCTAAAATGGCAGTTAGTGTTAATATTTTCGGGCATAGCTATTGCATTTGCAGTTGTTTTGCTTTCGGTAAGTAAAATAAAGTCGAAGTTGCAAACCAGGACGACTGAATTTTAGATTTTAGATTTTGGATTGAGAAGAAATCTAAATATTTAAATAGACGGACAAACTAAAATGTCAAGTTGAGCGTCCTTGCCCTCAATTGGGTAAATCCAAAATCCAAAATTGAGTAACAAACGGGGGATAAACGGTCGTGGCCAAAAAAAATGAAGCAGAATTGCCAGAAACCACAAACGGGTTTAGCTTCGGCAACTTCATACAAGGAACCAAAGAAGAACTTGAAAAAGTAGTTTGGCCTAGTCGCAAACAGATAGTGAGCGAATCCGCCGCCGTATTGTTAATGGTGGCGCTCTCGGCATCTTTGATATACTTGGTCGATGGATTGTTTGCTTGGGCAGCAAAACAGGTGTTCTAATGAGTTTTGCAACAGAGGAACCACGCGACTCAACGTTGCAGTCAGAGGAAACAAGTGAAACAGCAGAAACAGCGTCAAAAGAAGCACGTTGGTATGCTGTACAAGTGGCCTCAGGCTGTGAAAAGCGTGTAAAGACTAACCTAGAGCAGCGCATTCAAACATTTGATGTCGCTGATAAAATTATCCAGGTGGAAATTCCCCACACACCAGCGGTTAAAATCCGCAAAGATGGTAGTCGCCAGCATACAGAAGAGAAAGTTTTTCCAGGCTATGTGCTGGTGCGGATGAAAATGGATGATGATACTTGGCAGGTGGTACGAAACACCTCCCACGTGATTAATTTTGTTGGTTCAGAACAAAAACGTGGCAGTAGTAAGGGTCGCGGACACGTAAACCCCATACCACTGAGTGCTTCAGAAGTAGAACGCATCTTCAAACAGACAAGCGAACAAGAGCCGGTCGTTAAAATCGATATGGCTACTGGTGATAAGATAATTGTGCTTTCTGGCCCATTCAAGGACTTTGAAGGCGAGGTGATTGAAGTCTCTCCAGAGCGGAGTAAGCTTAAAGCCTTACTCTCGATATTTGGTAGAGATACACCAGTAGAATTGGAATTTAATCAGGTAGAGAAACAGAGTTAAATAAATGGCGAAGAAAGTAGTGGCGGTCATTAAACTGGCCTTAAATGCTGGAAAAGCCAACCCAGCACCGCCAGTGGGCCCCGCCTTGGGTCAACATGGCGTCAACATCATGATGTTCTGCAAAGAGTACAACGCCAAAACAGCAGACCAAGCTGGAATGGTGATACCCGTAGAAATTTCGGTTTTTGAAGACCGGAGTTTTACATTTGTACTCAAAACGCCACCAGCGTCAGTACTGATTCGCAAGGCGGCGAAGATAGAAAGAGGCTCTAACGAACCCAACAAAAAGAAAGTTGGTAAAATCACCAGAGCGCAATTGCAAGAAATAGCCCAAACCAAACTTCCTGACCTCAACGCCAACGACATCGAAGCGGCGATGAAGATTGTGGAAGGAACCGCTAAAAATATGGGCGTAACGGTAACGGATTAAAAAAGTTATGAGTTATGAGTTATGAGTTATGAGTTATTGATATTTAACTCCTCACTTTTTACTCCTCACTCCTCACTTTTTACTCCAAAATATAAAATTGTATCGGGGGAGAGGCAAGGCTTCGGAATTACCCCAGGAGAGAAAAATGACAAAGAAAGTATCGCGTCGTTTGCAGGGGCTACAAGCGAAAGTAGAAGATAGGGATTATCAACCCCTAGATGCTCTAGCCCTGTTAAAAGAAACAGCAACAGCTAAATTTTCGGAAGCCGCTGAAGCGCATATCCGGCTAGGAATTGACCCCAAATATACAGACCAACAGTTGCGGACAACGGTAGCACTGCCCAAAGGTACAGGACAAATTGTGCGAGTGGCGGTGATTGCTAGAGGTGAAAAAGTAACAGAAGCAACAAACGCTGGTGCTGATATCGCAGGTTCGGAAGAACTAATTGACGATATTCAAAAAGGCATGATGGACTTTGACAAGCTGATTGCCACACCCGATGTTATGCCACAGGTAGCGAAGTTAGGTAAATTGCTTGGGCCTCGTGGTTTGATGCCATCACCCAAGGGTGGAACGGTGACATTTGACATCGCAAGTGCGATCGCTGAATTCAAAGCTGGTAAATTAGAATTTCGTGCCGATCGCACTGGCATTGTCCATGTTATGTTTGGTAAGGCATCCTTCTCGCCTGAAGATTTGTTAGTCAACCTCAAGGCGTTGCAAGAAACAATTGACCGCAACCGTCCTTCAGGTGCTAAAGGTCGCTATTGGCGGACGTTTTATGTATCTGCTACTATGGGGCCAGCGATTAAAGTTGATATCAGCGCCCTACGAGATTTGAAACTAAGCGAAGCAGCATAGAATTTTAGATTTTAAATTTTAGATTTTAGATTGGAGGCTCATCACAAGAGACTGAAAATTTTAAAGATTTTCAACTTCTTATCTGAAATTCAAAATCCCAAATCCAAAATTAAATAGTCAAAGCCGGAGACAGCAGGTGCTAATAGCTTAATATCCTGCCGAGGTGAAAACTCTAATTGCCAGAATTCCCACCGATAAAGGTGCCAGAAGTATGGCCTCAGAAGTTTTACTAATCAACCCCGGCTATCTTAGCTGGGGTTTGTTGTTTTCGATTTAGTTAAGAAAAAACACAAAAGTAGGGAAACGGCTGATTGTTTTGAGGAGGTGAGATAGGAATGGGTAGAACGCTAGAAAACAAAAAAGAAATCGTAGCTGACCTCAAAGAAACTTTGAGCCAGTCAAGTTTGGCACTGGTAATTGAATATCAGGGGCTGACAGTTGCTGAAATTACCGACTTACGGCGGCGGCTGCGTCCCAGTGGTGCTGTTTGCAAGGTAACTAAAAACACCCTGATGGGCATTGCCATTCAAGATCAGGAAAAATGGCAACCGTTGTCAGAACTGCTCAAAGGTTCTTCAGCTTTTTTGCTAGTCAAAGATGATTTTTCATCTGCAATTAAGGCTTACCAAGACTTCCAAAAAGCCACCAAGAAGACAGAACTTCGCGGCGGCGTGATGGAAGGTCGCCTACTCAAAGAAAATGATGTCAAGGCTTTAGGTGACTTACCATCTAAGGAACAACTCATGGGACAAATTGCTGGTGCAATCAATTCCTTGGCGACCAAGATTGCTGTGGGTATCAACGAAGTTCCAGGTTCGCTGGCTCGTGCTTTGCAGGCTGTAGCCGATGCAGAAAAAGACGGTAGTAGCGAAACTGCTGCCGAATAGATTTCACAGATGTATCGATAGGTCAATAGTCAAAACTCAACAGTCAACAACTAATGACTAATGACCAATGACCAATGACCAATGACCAAATAAATAATCAGAAATTACAGGAGTTATATCAATGTCAACTGCAACCGATGAAATTTTGGAAAAACTCAAAGGCTTAACTTTACTCGAAGCTGCTGAATTAGTTAAGCAAATTGAAGAAGCTTTTGGTGTGAGTGCTGCTGCACCTGTTGGCGTGGCCATTGCTGGCCCTGGCCCTGCTGCTGCTGTTGCTGAAGTAGCAGAAGAAAAAACCGAGTTTGACGTGATTCTCGAATCAGTTCCAGCTGATAAGAAGATTGCCGTACTGAAGATTGTCCGCGAATTGACTGGTCTAGGACTCAAAGAAGCTAAAGACTTGGTGGAAGCTGCACCCAAACCAGTTAAGGAAGGTATTGCTAAGGATGCTGCTGAAGACGCTAAGAAGCGGATTGAAGAAGCTGGTGGTCAAGTAACAATTAAGTAGTTCCGATTAAATTACTACTTTTTTATCGAGAAGCTTGAATAATTCAGGCTTCTTTTTTTGGTGCTGGTCAAATTAAGAACTGACAAGTAATACCGATTCAAAAAATGTTTGCGACAGATCCCCCACCCGCCTGACGGCACCCTCCCCTTGCCAAGGGGAGGGTTGGGGAGGGGTCTTGTCTATGTG
>NZ_JACKZU010000342.1:0-8967 GCF_014222165.1 Nostoc sp. 2RC | reverse complement strand
CATCTATATATAAATCCAAGAAGATATCAGGAGCAATCATTACACACAACTTAGACTCAAGTTGTTGTTTAATCATTGTGGACAACAGAGGAAGAGGATTGTGTTCTAACTCCCAAACAGTAAGTTTCTTATTTTTAGCCTTGGCTTCTACATCGCGTTTGGCAATAAAACCAAAGCTCGACCACATCCCTTGTAGGTTATAATCTCGACGGCACTTTAGCTTAATACCCCGAGAAGATTTTGTGATTTGTTTAAGGTGATCTACAAGTTGTTTAGCTACTCCCTTACCCTGACATGAAGGATCGATACACAGATGAGTGATAATAAACCAATCTCGTGAATATCGATATAACAAATAACCAACACAGGCTCCTTCAGAATCAAGTGCGACAAGGATTTGACGACACGCTGCTCGTTCCTCAAAAGCTCCTTTGGGAAAATTACCAAGTGTTTGTGAGTTAGCTCGCCACAATTTTATTACTGTTTCTAGGTGTGGGGAATGATTATCTATCGCTTCAATTTTGAACTGTGCGTCAATTTTCACTTTTTGGTTACCTTTTCTAATTTCATAGTTACTTTTTTCGGTTCTCTAGCAGCAAATTTGTCACTTTGTCAATCCTGTGAGGTAGCTGGGGCAGAGAAAGATTTAAAAACGACAATTTTACTCAGAAACATTTATATTTTCCTGGGGTAATTTATTTGTATAAATATATACTTATTTTAAATCTTTAACCTTAACTTCCCCAGATCCAAGAGCTTCAATCACGCAAGAAAGATTAACAGCATTGGCTCTCGAAAGCATTACTATAGCTTGATTGTTGCAACTCAAGTAAGAAATTCCCGTCTCAAATTTCTTACTTTGAGGTTTTTTATACCTTTTTTACCATCTGCTGGCTGCATCTAGGCGATCGCTCCAAGTTCAAGTTGAACTTGTCCCTTCCTCTTGTTCCAGTAACACTTGTTTTCCTATGCCATAACTAAATCACTGATAAACTTAATGCAGTAATGCAGTGATGCAGTAAAATTAATGTCTCACCCTGAGTTAAGTCTGATAGTTTTAAGAACTGGTGATGTTCTGAGTACATTATTTTTTTACAGAGCTTTGGGACTGAGGTTTGAGCAAGAGTGTCACGGTCAGGGGTTGATTCATTATGCTTGTACGTTAGGCACAAGTACAATCGAAATTTATCCAGGAACCGAGGGATCTGCACCCCAACCCGTACAAGGTGGTGCAACTATGCTGGGGTTTCGGGTAGCCTCCATTGATCATGTACTTACTCAACTTCAAGAAATTAGCGACACTGTATTACCTACTATCCATTCCAGTCGGTGGGGTCGTCGGGTGGTGCTAACTGATCCTGACGGTCGGAAGGTCGAGCTTACAGAACTATGATATTTTTTCATTAATGCAGTAATGCAGTAATTAAGTAAGTATGTCAGTAATTGCGTTTATCAATCAAAAAGGTGGTTGCTCCAAGTCAACATCTGCTGTACACATCAGCTGTTGGTTGTCTCGCAAGGGGCACAAAGTTCACTTGCTAGATGCCGATGCCCAGCGTAGTAGTTCCATTTGGCTCCAGTCGATGGAAGGTGGCGAGATTCCTACTACTGTACTGCAATCACCCGATGAACTCTTAGAGCAAATCCCAGAATTAGCGCAAAAGTGTGATTATCTGATTGTGGATGGGCCAGCTGGTTTATCTGAAGCTAGCAGGGCGATATTATTCAGGACTGACCTAGCTGTTGTTCCCTGTCAGCCCACAGGTCTAGACCTGCAATCTGCTAGTGATGCTGTTCGCCTGATTAAACAAGCTCAGTCAGTGCGTGGTGGTGCGCCCAAAGCAGCAATATTTGTTAGCCGTGCTGTCAAAGGGACAAAATTACTCGATGAAGCGATCGCACTGTTATCTAAAACAAAAGAGGTAACGGTGCTGAAAACGGTGATTCACCAAAAACAAGCGATCGCTGACACCTTTGGTCAAGCTGCAACCATTTGGGATTTATCAGGCCGTCCAGCAGCAGAATCAGGGCGGGAATATGAGCGACTATTTAAAGAAATTTTGGGGATGCTCAAATGACTAAAAAACGAAAGTCCCTGGATGATGCCCTGGCGCGTGAGTTTGTTTATGGTGAGTCAGCTACAAAGGAAACTCTCCCACCGCAAGTGAACGCGAACCTGGAAGATGAGAAGGATGAGGAGCCAGCACCAGAACAACCAACAACTCAAAACCAAACTCAGCCAGAAGCGCAAACCCAGCCTACACCTACACCTACACCTACACCTCAAGCAACCAAGCCTAGTATTATGTCCCAACTCCAGCCAGCCACTCCCAAGGAACCAACAATTAGACTAACTGTGGATTTAACTGAGTCAATGCACCGTAAGCTGTCTGTATTGGCGGCGAAGACAGGTAGGAAAAAGGTTGAAATTGTGCGGTTTCTGCTGGATGAAGCACTGAAAGAAGTTGAAGAGTAATGCAGTAATGCAGTAATGCAGTATTTATGAGGCGATGCGTGTAATACTGCGATCGCCTTTTCTAATGTTTGAAAGAGCTTGTGGTACTGGTGCATTTGTGTTGGGTGCGCTGCGATCAAGTCTTCTGGATGAACTACCACAAATGAAGGCGATGGCTCCACCCGCCGTAGGCATCGCAGAAATAATCCACCAGGGAGGTACTGCCCCTCCTATGACTGTGTTATCAGCACAGCGCCTCACTTTTCGGCTTCTGGTGGAAGGCGGAAGATGGAAGAATCGAACTCCCAGGTATTACCCTGCTCTAGTTTTCAAGACTAGTTGCCCTCCCTTGAGCAGCATCTTCCATTTAGGGGTGTCTGGCGGGACTTGAACCCGTTATGACTGGTTCCACAAACCAGCGCCGCGACCGCTTTGGCTTCAGACACCATCAGTGGAGCCAAGGGGATTTGAACCCCTAACCTCCTGTGTGCAAGACAGGCGCTCTAGCCAGTTAGAGCTATGACCCCATGTGGCAGGAGTGAAGGGACTCGAACCCCTACAAATCGATTTAGAAGATCGATGCCCATCCATTAGGCGACACTCCCATCAATTGGTAGCCCTGACAGGAATTGAAAGAGCGACTTCCTCTTTGTAAGAGAGGCACTCTCCCCACTGAGTTACAGGGCTATGAAAGCGGACGACGAGAGTTGAACTCGCATTTGGAGCTTGGCATACTCCGGTGTTGCCTTTACACCACATCCGCATTGAAGAACCTATAAGGTTCAGAGCGATCAACGAGACTCGAACTCGTGTCTCCTGGTTGGAAGCCAAGGGTGTTTACCACTACACCATGATCGCGTTAGTTAAGCTGGTGACAGGAGTTGAACCCGCAACCTACTGATTACAAGTCAGTTGCTCTGCCGCATTGAGCTACACCAGCATTTAGTAGCGGAGCCGGGATTTGAACCCGGTACGTGAAGGCTTATGAGACCCCAGAGCGCACCATAGCTCCATCTCCGCGATACCCCTGACTGGATTTGAACCAGCAACTTTCAAATTTTAAGTTTGGCACCTCTTCCACTTGGGTCACAGGGGCAAGTTTTGGTGGGCGCTACAGGAGTTGAACCTGTGTCAGCCTGATTAAAAGTCAGGAGCATAACCGTTCTGCCAAACGCCCAAGTTGGTACTCCCGACAGGATTTGAAAGAGCAACAATTCCGTCCCTCAAACGGAAGCGTTTACTAATTTCGCCACGGGAGTATCAGTACCCTTGGTGGGAGTCGAACCCACAAAATCTGGTTTCTAAGACCAGCACGTTTGCCAGTTTCGTCACAAGGGCAAATGATCGGAATGGTAGGATTTGAACCTACAACCTTCAGCTCCCAAAGCTGCCGCGCTACCAAGTTGCGCCACATCCCGTTAGTACTCCCGGTGGGATTTGAACCCACACACAGACTGTTTTTGAGACAGCCGCCTCTTCCAATTGGGCTACGGGAGTATAGGCTGGGAAGGAAGGAATCGAACCTTCAAACTTCGCATTCAAAGTGCGACGGCTTTGCCTGTTTGCCTACTTCCCAATAATTGGCTGCCGAGGTAGGGTTTGAACCTACAAACTCCTGTTTCAGAGACAGGTGACTCTACCAATTCGTCTACTCGGTAATAAATGGCTGCCCCAGTAGGACTTGAACCTACAACCTCGCGGTTAACAGCCGCTTGCTCTGCCATTGAGCTATAGGGCAATGTGCCAGTCCCCCAGGTCAGAATCGAACTGACGACCTCTGATTTTTCAGACCAGCGCTCTCTACCAAAACTGAGCTACCGGGGGATAAGGCGAGAACGGAGAGACTTGAACTCTCAATCTTCAGTTTCGTAGACTGACGTGTTATCCAGTTACACCACGTTCTCAGGCGGAGAGAGAGGGAGTTGAACCCACAGTGAGATGATGAATCTCACGACTGTTTAGCAAACAGCTTGCCTTGCCAATAGCAATCTCTCCGTGATGGGTCGGGCTGGATTTGAACCAGCAACACTGAACGCGGCGGTTTTACAGACCGTTACCTACACCAATAGGTGAGCCGACCCAGATCAACAATTCCCCCGACGGGATTTGAACCCGCAATTTCCGCTTTGAAAGAGCAGCGACTTAACCGTTCGTCCACGGGGGCAGAGAGTAAAACGCAAGGACTAGGACTTGAACCCAGAACAACAGTTTTGGAGACTGTGGTGTTGCCAATTACACCATCCCTGCATTTGATAGCAGCGACGGGAGTTGAACCCGTATACTCTCGGTTATGAGCCGAGTACCTTGCCGTTAGGTGACGCTGCAACGCTTGGAGTCCGAGGTGGGGATTGAACCCACGATAGTTGGTTTTGCAGACCAACGCCTTCCCACTTGGCTACTCGGACACATTTGGAAGCCTTGACGGGAGCTGCACCCGCTTCTCTCTGACTGAGAATCAGAGCGACTTATCTAGTCGTCCACAAGGCTACAAGGCGGGGATGATGAGATTTGAACTCACGGTCTTTCGCTCGACAGGCGACTGCTTTAAACCGGACTAAGCTACACCCCCACGTTGGGTGGCAATGATTCAGTTTTCATGGTTCTGATAGTGTTAGCTCTCTGCCTTTTTGGGAGGTTGTAGTGCTTCACTACATTTATACTACACAATGTATTACAAAGTGTCAAGGGCATACTACAAAATTTTTTTGAGAGGAGAGAGGGCAAGCTTGCTTAATATCTGTAGTGCCCTCTCTGGCTAGGATTGAAGTTACTCGTTCTCACTCAGGCGTTGTGTGTTCCAGAACTGTTCTGCAAATGCAACTGCTGGGTGAATCGGGGCTTTAGGCTTGGTTTTCAGTACCATTCCAGCTTCATGAGGTAGGCGATCGCTCTTTGTAGAGTTACAACGCTCACAAGCTGTTACAACGTTATCCCAGGTATGCTGTCCACCTTTGGAACGAGGGATTACATGGTCAAGCGTTAGATGCTTGGTGCTACCGCAGTATTGGCAGGTGTGGTTATCACGCTTGAGTACTTCACGCCGATTCACGGGGGGTACTTTCCAATGCCGTTCGGGATTGCCAATGGTTAAACGAATGTGTTCAGGTACTTGTAGTACAACGCTAGGCGCTCGCACTTCCCACTGCTTTGTAGTACCAAAATTCACAGACTCTGCTTGACCTGTGACTAATAGCACGATTGCTCGTTTGATGTTGATGCGTGCTAGTGGTAGGTAATTCTTAGAGAACACCACCACTGAGTTTTGTAATATGTGTGGTTGCTGAAAAGGTGGTTGAGCTTCCATAATTTGATTTACTCCTTAAAAAATAACCCCCGCCTCTGGTGAAAAGAAGCGGGGGTCAGGTCATCGATACTTTTGTCCCTATGTTGGTGCTAGACATCTGCACCTCCCGCTCTGGATAAGTTGATCTGGATTCAGCCATTCGGCAATTGCTCCCAAAACGCCTACATTTGTAGATTTATCGGCGCAGCTAAAGCGATATGTTCTTCCCTCAAACGCAAACAGCGCAATGACTCTGCCTAAACCCTGGCTGGGTTGGCAATGCATCGCGCTACTAATGGTTGAGGAGAATCTGCGGCTCATTGAAGGCTTGTAGTATTTGTAATTAAGGTTATTTTTAATAATACAGTTGTAACATGGGTTTGTCTAGCACCTGTTTTGGAGGATGAGGGGGCGATCGCAGTTAACCCACTGATTCGCTTTCGATTGGAGTTTACTTGATGGGATGGTAAAGCCCGTCATCCTGATAGCGCCACGCTGTACTGCTTGGATCTCGATTGCGGCTCCAGCTTTCAAATTCAAATTGACTTTTATTTTTTTGCTCACGCGCCAGGGTTGCTGTATCTACTCCCAACCTTTTAGCTAAATTCTCTGCTAGGAATGGCTGAAGTTCTAGCGATTGAGGAACTTGGCTGTTGTAAGCATAACCTTGTCTTCTGGCTGGACTTTTGTAGCGCTGCCCTGCATTAAGTGCGCCCTCTAATTGTGCTAGCTTGGTTGCCATCGCTTCTAGCTTTTGTTCTAAGCTGCTTAAGCGGTGGGAGTGTTGCCCTAATTGATTTTCCACACTGCTTTCTATACCACTGGTAAGACGGTTTAATTCTGCTTCTAGTTGATGCAGACGGGTTTCTACATCAGTTTCCATACCATTTACTTCACCCAGGACGTAACGTAGACCCTGAATCACCAAATCTGTGGCGGTGGTGTTGCGTTCTTTAGCTGTGGCTCTAAGTGCCTCAACCAAAGGCTTGGGCAGTTTGAAGTTGATTGATTCCCGTTCAACTTTTGCCATTTCTACACTTGGTTATACACGTCCAGTGTAGACAGTTTACCGCTTTGTGGTGACTTTTCCCCCAGAACTGGGAGATCGCTGCTGGGTGCAGTTTGCTCTAATTAATCGTAACTAGGAATAATTACGGCTAATTTAGGTAAATTTATCAATAGTATGTGCTGTTTTTTTCTATGAAACATTCCCTGATGATAATTTAATGGACATCAATCAACAAAAAGAACAATTTAGCATTACCTATGTTAGAGCCATCGCCGCCGTTGCAGGTTATTCTTTATATAGACCAGAAGTTGATAACGACAGCGTAGATTTAGGCATAGTTAGCAGAGGTGGCACAGGTAAAATCCTTTCTCCTAGACTAGAACTACAACTAAAATGTACAGCCAGAGAGATTCTTGAGGAAAACTATATTAAATATCCCCTCAATCTCAAAAATTATAATGATTTAAAAATCAATGCTCTTGTCCCTCGAATCTTAGTAGTTGTTTTAGTTCCCGAAAAAATAACAGATTGGATAAAACAAACAGAAGAAGAACTATGCCTTCGATATTGTGCTTACTGGATATCCTTGCGCGGGATGCCAGACACCGAAAACACAACCAATGTTACTATTGAAATACCCCGTAGTAATCAGTTGACACCTGATGCACTCCAAGCCATCATTCAACGTATTAGTTTTGGAGGATTGCCATGAAAGTTACTATTAAAGACAGTCAAATCCTCAAAACCGTTAACCCTGAAGTGATACAGGCACACTTGCAAGCAACAGGCTGGCACGAGACAGGACGTATTTATAATGATGCTGGTTCAATTTGGCGACTAAAAAAAGATGCGGCTCCTGAATATGAAATTTTGCTACCTCTCCAACATAATTTAGGAGATTATGCCGAAAGAATCAGCGATATATTGAAAATATTATCGACAGTAGAAAATCGTGACCAAGTTGATATTTTAAGCGAATTTATTACGAACTATCCCAACTTCACGGTTCTTGGTGTAGTCATGCAAATTGCTACTCCTTCTCTTGATAAATTGAGTGGAGAAATTACTTTACTTGGGTCAATTTTTGAGAAATTACAAGAAATAAAAACCGAACTAACTGACCATGATTATATCTTAGCTATTAAAGCTTATCAGGAACGTTTACGGATTCACTGCACAGGTGATTTAGTCAAAGTTGACAATCATTTTCTTCTGAGAAATCCTCGAAAATTTCAAATTGACAATATCTAAATTCTTAAGTCTTACTAAATCAATTCTGATATTGAATCACTCATCTGCTTTTGCAAACGCTGGCGGTTATCATCATATTTCAGTACCGTCTGCACTTGAGCGTGTCTGCTGAAACGTTGAGTAGCACGGTAGTTGCCATTATTAAGATCCAATACTGTAGTAATCGCACTGTGGCGGACACGATGGGGCGACATCTTCTTAGTAATTCCGGCTTGCTTACATAACCCATCCACCAATCGCCTGATTGCCTCCCCGGTTAATCTCGCGCCATTTTTGTGATAGGCCAGCACTGTAAAAAGCGGGTCACTGCCACGTTTTTTCTTAGAAGCTTTAATCCAACCGGCGATCGCCAATGCAGTTTTGTCTGATAGGTCAAGAACTTCCTTCTGGCTACCTTTGCCTTTACCCAGGATTGAGAGCGTTTTTTCTTTGGCGTTAAAGTCACCCACATTTAAGTTGACTATCTCATTACGGCGCAAGCCATTATCCCAAAGTAATCGCAGAATGGCATAATCGCGCTTACCCTTTAAAGTATTCTGGTCAACCAACGCTATAACTTGGGCATAGTCAGTTGCTCTAATTCCAGTAGTGTCGCGGTAGGTTTCGACCCTTTCACCTTTGACATCATCCAAGGAGAAATTGCAGACACCCAGCCGTCGCCCCATCTCCACCATCGACTTGATAGCACTAAGACGACGATTCACCGTAGCTTCAGCCAGCTTTTTCTTAATTAGGTGCGCTTTGTACTTGAGAACCACAGCAACGGCGTGACGCTGTTCCAGGTGAAGGAACTCTAACACTAAATCCCGGCTGGGTTCTTTTTTGGCGACGAATAAGAAGAAATCTTTCAGGTCTTTCTGGTATTCGCGCTTGGTGTTGAGCGATCGCTTATGGGGTACAGCCGGGATACGTGCAAAATGGGACACGTTGTAAAGTTTTGTAAAAATTAACTCTACAACCCTTACCAGA
>NZ_JACKZU010000341.1:0-8994 GCF_014222165.1 Nostoc sp. 2RC | reverse complement strand
AGATGGGGGAGAGGGGCAGGGGGGTAGGGGAAGAGAGAACTAATGACTAATGACTAATGACTAATGACTAATTACTCTTTGATAAAGCGTATCCCGTTGTTGGTAAGGTCGTCTTAAGGAAGCGATCGCACTTTGTAATGTTTCTACTTCCATGCATGTACCGCCTAAGGCTCCTGCCATTGTGGTAATGTGTTCTTCCATTAAGGTGCCGCCGATATCGTTACAACCCCAAACTAAGGCTTCTGTTGCACCGGCAAGTCCCAGTTTTACCCAACTCTGTTGATGGTTGGGAATCCAATTTCCTAAGTAAATCCGAGCTACAGCACCTAATAGCAGTGCATCTTGTAAAATAGGTTGGTCGCGTCCGACACGACGACGTAGGGGTTTTGGTGCTTCTTGCCCGACGAAAGGTAATAAAATAAACTCTGTAATCCGTGCTGGATATTGTTGTTCGATGGCTATTTTTTGCAGCGATCGCAGTTTTTCTAAATGCCCAATTTGCTGTTCGTGGCTTTCGATATGCCCAGATAGCATGGTACTGGTGGTATGCAAGCCTAGTTTGTGAGCGGTACTAATAATTTCTAACCATGTGGCTGTATCAATTTTTTCTGGGCACAGTATCCGCCTCACTGTATCATCTAATACTTCTGCTGCTGTTCCTGGCATTGAACCAACACCAGCATCTCGCAAAGCAGCAATGACATCAGCATATTGCAGTCCGTCAAGTCTGGCGATAAATTGCACTTCCTGGGGGGAGAAAGCGTGTAGATGTATGTGGGGAAATTCTTGTTTGATGGTTTCTACTAATTTGAGGTAGTAGGGCAAAGATTTGCCGTTGATTTGTGCTTGTGGATTTAATCCCCCCTGCATACAAATTTCGGTTGCACCCCGTTGCACTGCATCTGCGGCCTTTTCCAAAATTTGTGTCCAATCTAACCAATATGCGCCTGCGTCCCCATCATCTCGACGGAAGGCACAAAAGCTACAGTGTTGCTCGCAAATGTTAGTAAAGTTGATGTTACGATTTATTACGTAGGTAACTGTATCACCTGCTTGTGCGTGGCGTAGAGTATCAGATGTGGTACGTATTGCAGCGATCGCCTCTGGTTCGGTTTGTTGTAACAATGCTACTCCCTCTTCGGGAGATACATCGTACCCCATCAAGGCACGCTCAAGAATTTTTTCAACTGCAATTTTTGTCACCATTATTTGATTATAATTTTGAGATTATAATTTCTAGGGTAGGCTACCGAAATATTAGCCAGCCTTAATATAGCAATCCTGTTTGATTGGTGAGAATTTTTGTGTTGACTGTCATTGGTAATTTGTCCTTGGCTATGTCTCACAAGTGATTGAGAATTGCTGTATACTGAATTTTAATTATTTGTGCATTATTTATAGTTTATATAAATAAAAAAATAGTGTGGTTTTTTCACCACAACTATTTTCACATGTTGATGCACATTTTTATATTGATAATCTCTAGCCAAGCAGTGATATGGCTAATTTGTCCTTGGTTTTGGTGTTCGTCGATGCTGGATTAGCAATCCAATGCCCATACCAATACCGACAATGGCAGTAAAGTAGAATAAACCAATCAATCTGATATAAATTGGTGGTGCGATCGCTTCGACTTCAATTTCTTGTGCTACTTTGATTGGTGTAAATTCACGGCTAGATCCTGAGTTGGGAGTTGCTTCTATCTCAACTTTATGAGGCGCACCGTCAAAAAATTGCTCTTGCCATGTTAACTTACCTTCTTGGTCGCTAAGTCCTTTGTAGGCAAAGACTGTTAAATTATCTTCAAGAGCGATGGCTTTCACCTGCAATGTGACATCTTTGATTGGTTGTCCTGTGGTAGTGTCCTTCACTTGTAAGCCTAAATTTGCAAGTTTACCCACAGTGGCGTTTTTATCTCCCTGAACTTGGATTTCTAATCCTTGGGATTTTTGAGATGATGGTGCGATAGCTTCAGTATTGCTGGAGTGGTGTCCACTGCCATGAGCTTCGGCTACTTCTGCACTAATATTGATAAATAACAAAGCTACTATCGCTATTACTATTAAACTACTTAATAAAAGGCGCACTGATTGGGGAGCAATTTCTCCTTGTTGTAGTTCTTGTTGTCCGCCAATAACCCAACCACCCAACAATCCAACTGCTAATAAAATAGCTGCTGTAATGACAAAATATTTATATTTAATTGGATTTTCTCGGACATTAAGATTTAAAGTTTGCTCGTAGGGAGCAAAGGTATTTGCTACCAAAGGTGACACTTTTACCAGTAATTCATATTTTCCCCTAATCGGTAACATCTGCTGAATTTCTAGTTTTCCGTCAGGTGCAACAGCATTCATTTGCAATAGCTTTGTACCTTCAACAATTGGAAAATCTGTTGTTAACCAAGGAGTAGATGGTGGTGTCAAAATTTCTAAGTTAATTTTGGCATTTTCTAAAGATTTACCCGCAGCATCTACCGCTTGTAGTGTCATGGTGACAGGAGATTGATATCTTTCTGTTCCGGCTTCAAAGGGAAGAATACGTTCTAAATGTGGGTTGGTGGAAAGTATCACTCTGGAACTATGAGTTTGAGAATTTCCTACTAAGGAATAAAGAATTGACAAAGTAATACAAACAGCACCGATAACTCCAAATAATCGATATTTTTTCATAAAAACTCACATTGGCATTTGATGAGCCGCCAGTCGCCAAAATTGCACATGAATTTTAACGACTGACTTCTAAATTCTGTTTTGATAAATTGATGAGGTGTCAAACTATTGTCTAATCCCCCAGTAAAATTTTGGGATTAGTTAATTTAGTGACATGCAACGCCTAAAGTATGATGTCGTACTGAATGTGTTGCGTTATGCACCGCAGGATAAGTGGAGAACAAGGCAGTCCAGATAATCAAAGAAGATAGCAGCATATAAAGCGTTATCTGTACTGGCTTCGATAAGGTAATATTTGCAGTCTTTTGTAATACTGAAATACTAGAAAAACTACTCATTTTTGACCTCGCATAATTAATTTGGGTAATTCATCAATCAAAGGCACAATGCCAATGGATTGCAAAAAGATATACGATAAGCTTCCTATTTGACAAGTAGGTATGAAATGTCTTAACTAATTTGTCTTTAGTGAATACTATATTGTCCTTTTAACTGAGGTCATGGTATGCAGAAATTGACACACAAACTCCATACAAATAACAAAACAATGACACATGATTTTGAATAAGACAAAGATGCCAAATATCAAAAATTCTTGGAAATCCGATGTATTTTATCTGTCAGACTATTTAACTTGAAAAATGATACACATGGGCAAGCAGAGGAGATGCTTGGTAACAGTGATTGACTAATAACAGGTTTATTTATTAAGTAATAAAATATACATGTTTTTCAGTGTTTTTTTGTTTTCAAACCAGATTTTAGCTTGATGTAAATTGCATAAGTTTTAGTAACAGTTTTGCGGCGCTAGCAACTTATTGACAATAATTTTTAATTCAGATAATATACACAATGATAATTGCAAATAATTTTCAATTTTTTTGGTGCTAACTGTTAACTGTCATGCCCAATAACTTCGCTCTGGGTAAAGAAAAACTTTGGAGTCGCCGTCAATTAATAAAGCTGGGCTTAGCAGGTGTGGGAGTGACTGGTGCAGCGGCACTTTGGCAAACGCTGAATTTACAAAGTCAGTCAATAGTCAAAGTACCACCATTTGATATGGAAGCATCAGACAATGTTGCTAACCCAACAAAGATGCTCAGGGATTTTGATTATGGAACGTTAAAACAAGAAAATGGGCGTACTATTCGAGAGTTTCAATTAACTGCGGGTACTTCCATTATTCAATTAAATAGTGCTGTTTCTTACAATATTTGGGATTTAAACGGGCGCATACCGGGGCCAACGCTACGGGCCAAACAAGGCGATCGCGTGCGAATATTATTTCTCAATAACGCTGGACATTCTCACTCTTTGCATTTTCATGGCGTTCATCCAGCAGAAATGGATGGTGTTCGTCCGGTAAGCAATGGCAAAGCCACAATTTATGAATTTGATGCCGAACCTTATGGCGTTCACTTATACCACTGTCATATTGAACCAGTGACCCGTCACATTGCCAAGGGACTGTACGGGATGTTTATCATCGATCCTCCTACTCCCCGTCCGCCAGCTGATGAAATTGTCCTAGTAATGGCTGGGTATGACGTAAATGATGATAGCCACAATGATTACTACGCCTTTAATGGTCTACCTCATCATTACATGCATCATCCCATTCCCATTTATCAAAATCAGTTAATTCGGTTGTATGTCCTCAACATTATTGAATACGATCCGGCAGTCACCTTTCACCTCCACGCCAACTTTTTTGATGTCTATCGCTACGGCATGAGTATGACTGCCAGTGAAAAAACCGATGTACTGACCATGGGTGTAGCAGAAAGGCACATTTTAGAATTTGCTTTTCGCTATCCAGGTAAATACATGTTTCATCCCCATCAAGATAGCATCGCTGAAAACGGTTGCATGGGTCAATTTGAAGTAATTGCTGATAGCAAATCTCAAAAAACTGTAAAAAATTCTTGACTAAATACTTAGTTATTGCTCATCAAGGCAACCACTAGTGAAGTTATTTGTAATTATTTCCAGAAAATTTTCAATTAATTAGTTGATAAAAAATATCATTATATGCGAAAGTACAATCTATGACATTGGGTAGTAGTTTGCCATACAACAATTAATAAATTTAAGTTGTGTTAGGAGTTGAAATGATAAAATTTCGTTATATTTGTTTGACTGTTGCCACTGCGGCAATAATTACCTTGAGTTCTTGTAGCAGTACACCAACCGCCGAAAATCCTTCAGCCCCAGTTGCTACTCCCCAAGCTACAGAAGCAGCAAGTAATAACAGCCATAGCGGTCACGGTAGTAAAGAAAAAATTAACATTAATACTGCTATATTGTCAGAATTAGATAAATTTGAAGCCAAGCTTGGTGTCCCGGCTTTATCTAACAAAATTCAGGCGAATCGTCCTTACGGTAGTCCAGAAGATTTAGTGACAAAAAAAGTGATTACTCAGGAGCAATTTGACCAAATTAAAGACCAAGTTGGCGTTCAAGATGTAGTACTGACAGGGGAAGCCAAAGATGTTGACTACATGTCTAAATTAGGCTTAATGAAAGGACATCTAATAGTAGCAAAAGAACTTTTAGACCAAAATCAGCCAAAACAGGCAGAACCTCATATTGGACATCCAGTTGAGGAGATTTATGTTGATGTAGAAGACCAACTTAACGAACGCAAAGTTAAGGAATTTAAGACAACTTTGGTGAGTTTGCAAGATTTGGTCAAATCTAGCCCCAAGGATAGTAAAGTTAAAACTAATTTTAGTTCTTCAGTGGCAGCCGTTGATGGAGCGATCGCAGCTTTACCAGCAGCAGAACGTTCAAAACCAGGATTTGTATTACAAGTAATTAATGAATTACTGGATGCAGCTAATTCCGAATATGGTGCGGCGATCGCAGATGGTAAGATATCCGCAGCAATTGAGTATCAAGACTCTCGTGGATTTGTCTTTTACGCCAACGAATTATACAAAGGAATTGCCAGCCAAGTAGCTCAACAAGATGCCGAAGCAGATAAAGCAATTAATACTAGTTTTGCCGAACTAGTAAAAGTCTGGCCTGGTGCTATTCCACCAGCTAAACCGGTGAAGACTCCGGAGGATGTTACCAAGTTGGTGAAAACCATTGAGGAAAACTCTCAAAAAGTGATTGATAAATCCAGTTCCCAAGCACAAAAATCGCATTTTGATTTAATGGGAAGTTGAGAGTAAGCTATTTAAAATTAGGAGATAGTTAAGAGTTAGGAGTTATGGAGTGAAAAGTTAGGAGTTAAAAATTAGGAGTTAAGAGTTAGGAGTTAAGAGTTAAGAATTTAAAAACTATAATAAATTTTTAACTCATAATTCCTAATTCATCACTCCTCACTCCTAATTCATCACTCCTCACTCCTCACTCCTAATTCATAACTAATTAAACTCTATTCGTCACTTCAATTCACAACTAATGCAAGAACTTGACCAGAAAAAGACCATTGATTTGCTCAACGCCATCATGGAATTTGAATTAGCAGGAGTAGTACGCTATACACATTATTCGTTAATGGTCACTGGCCCTAACCGCATTCCCATAGTAGCTTTCTTCAAAGCACAGGCAAGCGAATCGTTACTTCATGCCCAACAAGTGGGAGAAATTCTCACAGGTTTAGATGGGCATCCCTCTTTAAAAATTGCCCCAATGGAAGAAACCTACAAGCATACAGTCAAAGATATTTTGGCAGAAAGCTTATCCCATGAAAAAAAGGCATTAGATTTGTATAAAAATCTCCTGGATACTGTCACCAATGCCAGCATTTATCTAGAAGAATTTGCTCGTGGGATGATAGGACAAGAAGAGATGCATAATCTCGAACTGAAAAAAATGTTACGTGATTTTAGTTAATAGTTATTAGTCATTAGGCATTGGTTTTAGACAAATGACTAATAACTAATGACTAATGACAAATAACAAAGGATAAAAAATGGATTTTAGTACTGCTCTACCTACTTTTGTAATTACCCTCCGAGAAGGAGTAGAAGCTGCCCTTGTGGTGGGAATTGTTCTAGCTTTACTGCAAAAAGCGAAAAAATCTAATTTAAAATATTGGGTATATACTGGAGTCGGCGTTGGTATTGCTGTTAGCGGCTTGATAGGAGCGCTATTTAGTTGGATAATTCAAGTAGTGGGAGCTGCTAATCCTCAATATACTTCCGTAGTTGAGCCACTACTGGAAGGTGTATTTAGTTTGTTAGCGATCGCAATGCTCAGTTGGATGCTCATCTGGATGACTCAACAAGCCAAATTTATGAAAGCGCAAGTTGAGGGAGCAGTTATCCAAGCACTGAAACAAAACTCAAATGCTGGTTGGGGTGTTTTTAGTTTAGTTTTTATTGCTGTTATTCGAGAAGGCTTTGAAACTGTTCTGTTTATTGCTGCTAATTTTCAACAAGGACTAATTCCTAGCATTGGTGCAGTTGCAGGTTTAACAGTGGCGATCGTCATAGGTGTGCTTTTATTTAAGTGGGGCATCAAAATTAATATCCGCCAATTTTTTCAAGTAATGGGTGTTTTATTAGTCTTGATTGTCGCAGGCTTAGTAGTTTCAGCCTTGAAAAATTTTGACGACGCCGCAGCTAATTTTGCCCTTAGCAGTCGTGCTACACAAAGCCTTTGTTTCTATTACGAACGCTTTACTAAAATCCATTCTTGTATTTTGGGGCCAATGGTCTCCAATACTTCCACAATTTTGCCTGACGAACAATTTCCTGGCATTATTCTCAAATCTTTGTTTGGCTACAGTGACAAAATCTATCTCGTTCAAGCTGTGGCATATTTTGGTTTTTTGCTCACTATAGGCGGGCTATATTTCCGCAGTATTGGAGGAGGCTTTTTACCAGCCAAAAAGAATACTGCATCTCATCACAAAGCAATTAATTCTGCCAAGGATTAAAATAATTCATGGAAATTTTGTATGTTTTTGTGCTGCATAAAATCAAGAATTATACTTATTTAAGTGCCTTTTAATCCAAGTAAATCTTGTTGCAGTTTTTGACAAGCCTTTTCTATAGCATTTATACTCCCTGGATTCACCAAACCATAATAATCAAACACATAAACTCGGTTATTTTGAGTTGCTTGTAATTGTTTCCAAAAACTTTCTTTTTTCAAATCATCTAAAAGCTCTGTTTGGGAATTACCTTGTGGAGGATTAACCAAAATTATTGCATCTGGATTTGCCTCTATAATTTTCTCAGCCGAAAGAGTTATATAACCACCAACTGGACTTTTTCCTTGTAATTCTGCTGCCAAATTTTTCACCTGAAATTTCGTTAGTAAATCTCCTGCCCAACTATTTTTATTTGGCGCTAAAATTGGTTGACGACTAACCAGCACCAAAGTCGTAAGACTTTCATCAGGCTTATTTGGTAAGAAACTTTGGTAACGATTTAACAAAGGCTGAGGATCGGCATCAATTAATTCAGCTAATGTTTTAGTCAACTTTTCTAGAGATTCCCAATTATTCACCTGGGTAAGTAAAGTGGGAATTCCTAATTGCTGAATTTTTTGAATTGGAATAGTAGAAAAACCTTCTGCGCCAATAACTAAATCTGGTTTGAGTGCTACTATTTTTTCTAAATTAGGAGCATTTTGACCTTCGCTAACACGAGGAATATCTTTAAAACGGGAGTCATCTTTAAATATTTTACTACCAGTAATTCCCACAATTTTTGTTTGGTCGAGTTGAGCGATAATATCAGCAGAGAGAGAAGAAAGAGCCACAACTCTTGTTGTTGTTTTTTTGGGTAATTGCTGCAAATTAGTGTTAGTTGTTTCAGTAGTATTTGCTACTTTTGCTGGTAGCTGTTGAGTACTTACAGTGTTACAAGCAACTAAGGCTATACTCAAAAAAAATGCCAAAGCACATACAAACCAACGATGATACATAATAAAATTCCTTATAAGTTTTGTTCCTCATATAGTTTGCCGCATTTTCATGCAGAATTGCTATAAATGTAGTTAATTCTGTGGAATTAATTAACTTATTCTTTTACTTTTATGTCGATATATTTAACAAATCTACGTAAGGGCGAACAACCGCTCATCGCCAATATGCTTAGGTTATAGTGGAAAGGTTTTAAATACATCCAAATCCCTTTACCCCTTAACCTTTTCCCAGACCACAAGGGAAGTTCATACTGCTTATCCGAACTGTATTGCGTTCGCCCCTACAATAAAATCGCTGTACGGATTTTTGCCTAGTTCTACATATATAAAAAAAGGCGAGTAAAAACGTAGTACAAAATTCTTTAGAAATTTTGACGGCGTTTTACCCCCCAAAATCTATACAAGGTTATGTAAAAATTTTCTTGTATGAGAA
>NZ_JACKZU010000340.1:0-9031 GCF_014222165.1 Nostoc sp. 2RC | reverse complement strand
TCCCACACCTCCCACACTCCCCGCTTGCCCCATGCCCCATCCCTTATTACATAACAAAAAAATAGTGTTCGCTGGTAAAATCCATTGAACACTAAAAAAAACACTTAGACTTAGGAGGATGTAGGCAATAATTGATTACTTATCTATATTGGGAACAACATCGGGACGCTGTTTGTCTTCCCAACCTACAGGACGTTTGGAATTATACCAAGCAATAGAGCCTATGCTCACAGCAGCAATAAAGCCGACTACAAATAATCCGATGAGTATAGCAGAGTAGCTAGAGCTAGCTTCTGATGTCACAGATATGTCTGTTAAAAGATGAGTAAATAATAGATTAATCATGAGTTAGAACCTTTCAGCAAAAATTCAGGGATGGTTTAAAAAATTATTTTGGCAGTGGTATTATCAAAATCTGGTTTTAAGCTTTCTATTTTTTAGTTGATTCAGTTGTAAATTTCTGCATTACAACTGAATCAACACCAATATAGAAAAACTATGGCAATCCTAAATGAGTTGCAAAATTACTCATAAAGGTAGAGAAGCGAAAACAGGGAACACGCAACGAGAAACAAGAATTTACAAAGTTACTCTAGCTTTCATCAATGAAATGAAATTGCTATAGAGTATGGATAAGGTTTAGTAAATTATGATTTTACTTTAACCTTATGCCAAGATAGACTTAAGTTTAGTCTACAGCTTTTTTAACTTCATCTTTGACATTTTCAACTGTGTGACGAACCTGTGATTCTACTTGCTTGGCTTGACCTTCAGCCTTATCATCAGGGTTGCCAGTGATATCGCCAATTATTTCTTGAGCTTTACCTTCAATATTTTTAGCAACAGCTTTTGCTCTTTCTTCGAGACTCATAATTTGCTCCTAAATTAACTAATTATTTCTTGGTTATTGCGTTAACCAACTTGGTTGGACTTGCAATGTTTATAGAATAGTTTTTTAAATAATTAAATTCTTCTATCTGTAGATGTTTTAAAAAAAAATATTTCTATCCATTCTGTAGACTTATTCCAAAGGTAGATTCATCTTAGAGAATTGAAGTTATACCCGGAAGATAGAAAGGAATACTTCTATTGGTCTATCTAGAGATGAAATCATGGGACTTTACACCAGGGTATAGACTAGAACTTATGGACTCAGGTTACTTGTTGACACTGGGTCTAAGGCTCCAAAACCAAGGACGCTGACGCAAATATCGCTAAATTTGAGATGTCTACCTTGCAGAAGTAGGGAAAAGGGGAAGGGGAAAGGGGGAAAGGTTTGGTATTTTACCTTTCCCCTTTCCCCTTTAACCTTTTTCCACAAGAGTCTAAAAAGCACTTTTGCTCTCTTACTCCATGAGCGGCGCTCACAAGGAACAATTAAAATACCTCTTCCCTGTTCCCCGTTCCCTATTTTTAAGGCAGGTCTAATGGTAATTCTCATGGTGGTGAAATTTGGGTATTTGATAGCGATCGCTTGGACGCAGAACCAGTTTGCAAACTTGGATTACCTAGTGTCATTCCCCCTAGTTTCCACGGCACTTGGAAGTCTGCATAAAAGAAATCTCTGGTTTTTGGATTAAAATTTGGATAGCTAAATAATAGTTAATTTATGGTCATGAATCCCTACACTATCTTTAATCAGAGCGAACTTCAGCGTGTTAGTGATGGCATGACCAGACCCTTACTAGAAAATTGCGAAATTGCCTCACACATCCTGATTTTAGTTTGGGCGCAACTTGGGGATTTTGATAGTCTGGAATATGCCTGGTGGTTACAGCGCGAACTAAAAAAATTACCTCCTGAAAAACTGGCTATTCGCGCAGTGGGAATTGGCGATCGCGCTTCTGGAATCAAATTCTCTGAATATACAGGATTTCCAGCCGAAAATTTATTTGTTGAACCCAATGCACAATTACATCAACAACTCAAGCTTTATTCAGGTTTGAATCTTCCCATCCCTGGACTTTCTCCATCCCAGAAAGCTTGGCTAAATCTGCTGTTAATGTGTGCAGGATTTGGAAGTCCAGGAACCCTCAAAGAAGTGTTTCGAGGATACACAGGAGATCGTCAAGCCCCTCAACTCATTGAAGATGAGGAAATTATTCAAGCTACCCCTCTACCTGCTTTTAAAGGTTCATTTTTCCAATTAGCTGGCGGAACTGGATTTCAACGTCCCTTTGAATTAGCCACTCTACGCCTACGGAATATGGTGGAAGTTCTCAGCAATTGGCGCACCTATGTACCTAATTCTGCCTACTTAACTCAGCGTGGTGGAACTTTTCTGTTTGATTCCAAAGGCCAATTACTTTACGAACATCGCGATCGGGGAATTTTGGGTTTTGCTGCTAATATGAGTCACCCGCTATCATTTTTATCGTTGACTGTTGACTGATGACTGTTGACTGTTGACTGTTGACTGATAAGTTATTCCCCTCATTTCCCACCCTGCGGGTTAGCGCTAGCGTCTCCCAAAGAGAAGCTAAAGCTACATCCTCCTCATCTCTCTTGTCTATTAAAGATAGGACTTACGCAAAAACTCTCTGAAACCCTCTTTACTTCGTGTCCTTTGTGTCCTCCGCGTCTACGTTTTTTCATTATTTTGCGTAAGTCATAAAAGATATCTCTCAAGTCAGAGATAGATTCTATTCTGTGGTAGAAGATTTTGTGATTCTACTTTCATACCATAATTTAATGAATTTTGAGATTTCTCGCAATACTTTTGTAGTAAAGGTGTTGAAGAAAAAATGTTTTGATTTAAAATCTCAAATTGGCATCAATCTGAATTTTACTGGTCTTTAAACAATCATCATTCTCTGGAAATCAGAAATAAATAGAAACATGAATAACACAAATAAAGTCAATAAAAGTGAAAATAATTCAGTTAAGCATACAGAAAATACCGAGACTGATATGCGTTTATCATCTAAGGAAACCAAACAAATAACTAAAACAATTAATGTAGATGGCGAACGTCCAATTGATGCAAGCAACATTGACATTCAGGAAACTATTAATATAGACGGTCAGCGCCCAATTGCCAAAAATGAAAATCTTGGCGATCAAACAATTGATATAGATGGTCATCGCCCCATTGCTAAGAGCGCTTTTGAAGACCATGACACGCTAAATATAGATGGTAAACGCCCAATTGACCCTAGTAATTTAGAAGTTGGGAGTATTCTTGACTTAGACGGCCAACGTCCCATCGCTAAGAGTAAGTTTAAAGTTCAAGATACTCTAGATATAGACGGTAACCGCCCGATAGTTGCAGATAACAATGTTAATTCATCTCTTCCCGTGGATTATCTAGAATAAAATTGCAAAATTCCTTGACACTGGAAACAGGTGAAGATAAAACAAAGGGATGCACTAACTTAAATTATTATACTTTTTGTAGTATGCCTAGAAGAATCATTTTAGCTAAAATCTCAAGTTCTCAAAACAGCAATATTGGCTTCAGCGGCCAGAATTCAGAATTTACCTAAGTGCGAGTGGTGGATGATTGATTCTGACTGTTGTTAGCGTAGCCCATTCTAACTTCTGAATTCTTCTTTAATCTGCCTTTGAATGTTAGCATTCAAGGCATAAAAGTTTATGCATCATCAGGGAATTCTAAAAAATAAATCATATCATGTCCGCTTGATTACTTATTAAACCCGAAAAACCCCAAAGAGCCAAAGCTACGCTTTGTCTCCCCTTTCCGAACTTCGGGGAGGGTGCAATGGCTGTGGGAATCATAACTAATTATGCGTACATGATATTATTCCAGTTAATGCGTTGAACGTTAGTTGCTTGAAGCCGGGGAACTCGTCCAACGCACTGGTTTCTGTTGACGGTTCACAGTCAACAGTCAACAGTCAACAATAGTAATGAAATATTTTTTACTTGGAAGTCCCTGATAATATTTTCTCTATATGGGAATACTAAATTTGGTCTTGAAGATTTAGCTTTATGCTGAGTATTGCCGAATATTTTTTAATGAGAGAATATTTTGCTGATTGCACAAGTATAGTCGATGGAATGGTGGGAAATACTGATTCATTAGCAGTAGTTGTCAAGTTGCTGAAAAATTTTATTGGCAATTTATTTATTATTAAAACTGTTGGTAAAGGTATAGGTTTAGGATTGGCGATCGCTCGACAACTTATAGTAGAAAAATGTGGTGATTATTCTCCAAACAAAGGTGTCAAATTTGCAATCTTAATTCCAGTTCAACACTAAGTAGGAGAAACAAGTCATGTACCCTGAAGAACTCGAACAAGAAATACTTTTTCTTCGCCAGCAAAATGCACAGTTAAAGCAACAAATGGCAAAATCTGCTACTGAATTCCATACCGAAATCACGCAACTAAAACAGGAACTTCAAGAATCAAAACAACTATTACAAAATAATTATGAAGCAGAATTAATCCTCAAAGCTTCTCAAACAGAATTACTAGCATTATTTAACGCTATACAAGATGTAATTATCATCCTCGATGCAGAAGGACGCTACCTGAAAATTGCTCCTAGCAGTGCGCCTTTACTATATCTACCACCTATGGAATTACTAGGTAAAACTATGCATGAAGTTTTACCATCTAAGTTTGCAGACTCTTTCCTCAACTGTATTCAACAAACACTAAAAACTAAACAAACAGTGAAACTAGAATATAGCTTACCCGTTGCGGATGGAGAAGTTTGGTTTGAGGCGTCCATTGCACCAATGAATGAGAATACTGTTGTTTGTGTAGCTAGAGATATTAACGAGCGTAAAGTAGTTCAAGCAGCCCTCACCCAACAAGAATCCCAGTATCGCAGTATTTTTGAAACTGTTAATGATGGCATCAATATTGTTGATTTAGATACTTGTAAGATTGTCGCAGCCAATCCAGCTTTTTGCCAGATGCATGGCTATTCTTTAGAAGAGTTTTTACAATTAAATCCCCAAGATTACATCCATCGAGATTATGTCCATAAATTTGAGGAGTTCGTCAATACAATTAAGATGGGAAATGTATTTCACACTGAAGTTGTAGACATTCGCAAAGATGGTACTAATTTTGATATAGAAGTTACAGGTAAACTCTTTGAGTATAATGGCAAATCCCTAGCTCTTTCAGTAATCAGAGATATTAGCGAGCAAAAACGAGCAGAACAAGAGCAAAGGCGATTAATAGCAATTTTGGAAGCCACAAGTGATATTGTAGGTATGGCTGATGTCGCTGGAAATAATTGTTATCTCAACACCGCAGGTCAAAAAATCTTAGGAATTTCAGCTGCGGAAAGTAATAAATTTCATATTAGTGAAATTATCAGATCTCATGAATTACAAAATGAGATTATTCCTACAGTACTTCGAGAAGGAATTTGGTCTGGAGAATCTATATTTTGGAGTCGCAACGATGAAAAAATTCCGGTTTCTCAAGTAATAATTGCCCATAAAAATCAGCAAGGACAGATTGAATTTTTGTCAACTATTGCCCGTGATATTCGCGAACGGCAACAAATCGAGGCTCAACTCAGACAACAAGCTTCAGATTTGGCTCAAGCTTTAAAAGAACTGCAACGCACCCAAACCCAAATGATTCAGGCAGAAAAAATGTCGAGTCTTGGACAACTAGTTGCTGGTGTTGCCCATGAAATCAACAATCCTGTAAATTTTATCCACGGTAATCTCAGTCACCTGGAAGAACATATCCAAGATTTATTACACTTAATTCATTTATATCAACTCAGTCACAAAGGTGAATTACAAAACAGTAGTTGCTACCCTACAAATTTACCGCAAGACTACAACTTAGCACAGATGATTTTACCTGAAGAAATTGACCTGGAGTATATTCAAGAAGATTTACCAAAAATTTTACATTCCATGAAAATCGGAACCCAACGCATCCGTCAGATTGTCTTATCTCTGCGTAATTTTTCACGGATGGATGAAGCTGAATTTAAAGAAGTAGATATTCACCAAGGTATTGATAGTACTTTAATGATTTTGCAACATCGCCTCAAAGAAAAGCCCAATTTTCCTGCAATTCAAGTTATCAAAAACTATGGCAACTTACCTTTAGTAGAATGCTACGCTGGACAATTAAATCAAGTGTTTATGAATATTTTGGTAAATGCTATTGATGCCTTGGAACAAAGCAAAGATGATGAAAATTTTCTACCCACAATTACGATTGATACCGCATTAATTGATTGTAATCGAGTAAAAATTGCCATCGCTGACAACGGTTTAGGGATGCCAGAACAAGTTCAAAAACAGGTTTTCAATCCATTTTTTACTACCAAACCCGTTGGTAAAGGTACGGGTATGGGAATGTCTATTAGCTATCAAATTATTACCGAAAAACATCGTGGTAAATTGGAGTGTTACTCCAAACTAGGACAAGGAACAGAATTTGCGATCGCAATTCCAATTCGTCATTAGACTTGTTGCAAAAGTGCTTTTTTTACCCTTTTCCCGACTTCTCTTAGAAGTCTATTAGAGGGGTTGTTGTTGACCGTTGGGAAAACTCCAAGACCTCAGTGGCTCCGGTTTACAGTCAACAGTCAACAGTCAACAGTCAACAATCAACAATCAACAATTTTCAGTTTCATTACCTGACGGGTGAACGAAATTTTGTGTGGGATTTCTAGCTAAGTATCCAAAAAATTACCCTCCACACTCCCTACACTCCCCACACTTCCCACACTCCCCACACCTTTTTTCGCTCACCCTTACCTGACTACCGCTTCAGTTTTTTCCTTAACTGGTACATAGGGCTTTTCTTCACCCTGCGCCAGATATTCTGCTAACTGACTTTCAATTTGGTCGCGGACAATTTGGCGATACTCTAGAAAATGTTCGTTGTGGGCACAAGCGGCGAGGTAATGCTCAAAAACTTTGGGGTTACGTTTGAGAATACTAAATAAATGATGCCAGAATTTCCAACGGGTTTCGCGTTTGATTCCTTGTCGCCAAATCACAAGTAACAAGGCTTTCACAACTACCCACTCTGGCGTTTTGGCTGGTGCTTTCCAAGTGGGCGAACCCATCATCAAGAAGCAGCGGTAAGTACGATCCAAATATTTAACTGGGTCGTATAAAGTACAAAACGCCTCAATATATTCTCTGGCAATTTCTTCTAAAGGACGAGTGGGTACGAAGTTCATCAATGTTGTTTGGTTGATGTTGCCATCTTGATTTTCTCGGAGTCGTCCTTCTTTTTTCAGGCGATGCCACAGGGCAGTGTTGGGTAACGCTTGCAACATGGCAAAAGTAGTTGAAGGAATTGCTGCTTTTTCTGCAAACCTGACAATGCGATCGCCTGCACCGGATTTTTCGCCATCAAATCCAATAATAAATCCAGCCATTGGACGCAATCCAGCTTTGATGATGGTTTGCACAGCATCAATTAAAGAATTGCGGGTATTTTGAAATTTTTTGGTTAATTGCAAACTGTCTTCATCTGGCGTCTCAATGCCCAAAAATACCGCAGCAAAACCCGATTCCACCATCAACTCTAACAGTTCTGGATCTTGTGCCAAATCAACTGAAGCTTCAGTGTCAAATCGGAACGGATATTGATGTTCTGCCATCCAAATTTTTAATTCTTTAAGCAACAATTTCACATTGCGTTTGTTGCCAATGAAGTTATCATCCACTACGAACACACCCCGCCGCCAACCTAGTTCATAGAGGTAATCTAACTCTGCTAACAGTTGAGACGGCGTTTTAGTACGTGGTTTGCGGCCGTAGAGAACAATAATGTCACAAAACTCGCATTGGAAGGGACACCCACGCGAAAATTGCACAGACATCATATCATAAGCATTGAATTCTAATAAATCAAAGCGGGGTATTGGTGTGTTTGTGACATCTGGTTTTTCTGTAGCGCGGAAAGTTCCAGAAGTTTCTCCCCGTTGAATTGCTTCAACAAACATCGGTAATGTGATTTCCCCTTCATCCAAAATGAGGAAATCTGCACCGACATTTTGGACTTCGTGGGGTACAGAAGTCGGGTAAGGGCCGCCCACTGCAACCAACTTACCGCGCTGCTTTGCTTCTTGGATTTGGTCGAGTAAATCTTGTTTTTGGACAATCATTGCTGAGAGGATCACTAGATCCGCCCACGCCCACTCTGCTTCTGTTGCTGGACGAATGTTGCGATCTACGAGTTTAAATTCCCATTCTTGGGGCAGAATTGCTGCTACTGTTACTAAACCCAGAGGTGGTAATAAAACCTTGCGATCGACTAATTCCAAAATTTTTTCATATGACCAAAAGGTTTTGGGAAATATTGGATACACCAGCAATACTCGCATTTAGTATCAATCCTCACACTTTGATTATTATCCCAACTGTAACGAAAAATAAAGGCTTATTGACCGTAGCAATTCTAGATTTTGCGAAAAAATTGAATGACGGAAATTGGCACTCAAAGCTTTTCAAGACGGATTTGAGATGGTTTTGTTTCACGCCGGACTAACCCCATCCCACCTGCGTTAACAATCGTTGTGGGTAGCACAAATCTAAAATCTCCCTGTGTACCCTATGAGAAAAACTCTCGTAATATTTAGCAAGCCAAGAAAATATTTGTGGAGCTTAAAGCAACATGGTACTCATATAATAAACTATTAGGCTTTTAAATTGCTCGCTCATACTGTTGACCGCTGAGGCTTAACTGTCAACAGTAGCCAGTGCCTTGGACGGGTTTTCCGACTTAAAGCAACTGGCGTTTAACAACCACACCAAAAAATGTACAACGCCAAATCCAAGGGCATTAAATAGAATATTTTTACAAAGAAAGGCAGAGGGCAGAGGGCAGAGGGCAGAAGGAAAGAAGTATTAATAAAAACTGTCTTTTGTGGGTCTAAAGCCCATTAGTATAAAAATATTTGTGTCGAGATGCGTAGCATGAGACACAAGGCATCCTTGCTTCAATCCCACGTTTTTAAACGTGGGTTCCATAAAAGCCTTCTGCCTCCTAACTTGAAAATCAAACTTTGGCTTTAGCCCAAGAAGAGTATGTGGCGGAAGTCGTTGAATTACAACAGCCATAAC
>NZ_JACKZU010000033.1:0-34473 GCF_014222165.1 Nostoc sp. 2RC | reverse complement strand
GCAGGTAATGTCGGTTTCTTCTTATAACTTTATTTTAGAAGCTCTTTTCTATGCAGCTTCATATTAAATTGGTATTATAATTTATTTATCTTTGAACATAACTTTTAATTTCTGCAAATGTATTACCGAAAAAGCATCTTATAAATATACAGCTTTGAAGAAATCAAAATTTACATAGCAAATAGATCTACGCGGTTTATTCTAAAGTTGATTATTTTGCTTTTTTCCTTAGCACTTTGACAAGACTCTGCGATCTGGACTCACAAATCAAAGTTTCTCTTGCTTCCAATGTGCCATGTACTATGGTTGATTTCAGGTAAATTCCTGATGTAACCCACTACCAATAGTCAAAAGGTTTTTTATCCTACTGCGTATTACATTCTTCAAGCTGGTCTAGTGTATAAAGTTTTTGTTTAGATAGATTTTGGCAAGGTAAATTTTTGATGTGGAATTGCCTTTTATACAAGTTTCGACAGTCAAAAGCCAAGAAATATACATAATTTAGCAAGTAAAAATTTATAAAGAATATACCGCCTATTTTATGAAGTTTCTGTTTAAGCAGATTTTCAGCAAGTAAATTTTTCATGAAGTATGGCGATAAATTTGCAACATTCTTTTCTCGTGGTATTCTAGTAAGTAATTACATGTAGCAAGAACTTTTGAGAAACAACTCTAGTTAAAACTATATGTAGTAATCGATAAAAATCAACTAAAATCAATCAAAGGCAATACTCACAATGTAAAAATACTCCCATCAATTTCAACATCTGTGAACTCCAATTATTTCCGCCGACTATAGTCTAGCTTTAGACTAACCTCTACTATCATCAAAGCTTGACTTGGGATATTAAGTAAAGTTGCGATAAAACTCTAAAGAAACGCATCTATTTTAAGATCCTGCTCTAGAGCCTAAGAAATTTTGCTAGATATTCTATTAAATGTCCAAATAAAGCAAGTAAGCAAATTCAGCGAATTAGTTTCCAGCCTAACTCACAACTATATCTGTGAGTTTAAAGATACTTTATATAGACGAAGGAAAAATTAATAAACTCTCCACTCACAAGCAAATTGAAGACAATTATTAATTTAAGTAAGTTCTGAAATATAAAGTTAATCGGTTGACAATTTCAGTGGTGTATTCAACTAAATTTCTACAAGAAGATACCTACAACTGATGAAACTTAATCAATGGATTGATAAAAATTTTGGCAATCTGTGTTTACTGGTCTAAATGTTAAGAATGAGTATCCTCTCCAAGCTTAGCGATCGCCAATTGGTAAACTCAATCTAGGACAAACTTTTAGTGTACTTCATATACTATGTGACCTTTGTCTAATAATAGTCCGGAAGTATAACTAGGTGGCTTGATACAGCAAGTGTCTGATATCCAAAGTCAACATTATTTGGTTTTAAACTTTTAGGACATGAACTTCAATGGTCATTTTGATCTCAGTCCCTTCATAACTCTCTAAATTCTATTTGCTATTTGCTGAAGTGAGAGTTCAAATTGTTGAGAAGGTGTGACCGAAATCCAAAATTTTTAAGTTCATACTTATTATTACCATTGAGGTAAATCTATTATGAAATCTATATTACAAAATTCTCGCTTTCAAATAACATCGTATATTATCTTACTTGTTAGCATTCTATTTAGTATTTCCGGGCAATTGCTGATGAAGCATACCATGACCAATAGCCATCAAGGACTATTAAATTGGGAATTTCTTCAACAATTAGCATTATCTATAACTGTCTATTGTTTAGCAATAGTCACTTGGATATTAGCTTTACGCAACGTCAAATTAAGTATTGCCTATCCCGTAACTAGCTTAAATTACGTCGGCATACTTTTAGGCTCGTATTATTTTTTTAATGAAGTAATTACAATAACTCGAATAATAGGAGTACTCACGATTTTCGCTGGTGTTCTTCTAGTGGTTATTCCTATAAAAAAATCCCAATAATCTTATAGTAATTTATCGAAATCAAGTATTAAAAAATGGACATCATTAACTCGCTAAATTTAATGCTTGTAGTTTTGTTTGGAACAGTGGCTAATGTATCGCTAAAGTACGGGCTTTACATAACCAACTCTAACAAAGAAGGAAGCGCATCCATCCGCAATTTGATATTTTCTCGCTATTTTGCAATTTGGTTCATTTGCTACGGTTTTATGACATTATTGTGGCTTTATGTATTGCGGACAGTTCCTTTGAGCCAAGCATTTCCAGTTTTGGGATTAATGTACGCACTTATACCTATTGCTTCTTACTATCTTCTCAGAGAGAAGGTCGTATTGAGCCAGTGGCTAGGAATTTCAATTATTATCACTGGTGTAATTCTTGTAGTACATTGATAGCTCAATTAGCTATGAAAGTGAACAACATTAAAAGATAAATTTGAACAACATTCCCTAGAAAAATTTAAGTTTATGAAAATAGGCATCATTGGCGGAGGAATAACTGGCCTAGTATTAGCCCAACGTCTTTCACACCAAGGAAATATAGTAACTGTTTTTGATAATAACAATCAACTTGGTGGACTTACCACCTATCATGATTACGGGTTATTTACCTGGGATCGTTTTTATCACGTTATTTTACCTTCTGATACTCATTTAATAAATTTTATTAGAGATATTGGTCTTGGAGATAAACTACGTTGGCATCGTAGTTTAACAGGATTTTATGATAATAAGAAATTTTATTCTATCAGTAACGCTATAGAATTTCTACGCTTCCCTTTGTTTGGGTTGATGGGAAAAATTAGATTAGCCTTTACTCTTTTATACGGCTCGCGCATCAATAATTGGCAGAGTTTAGAAAAGATTTTAGTTGAAGATTGGCTGTTAAAACTGGGTGGAAAAAATACATACGAAAAGCTGTGGAAACCCTTGCTTCTATCAAAATTAGGAGAAAATTATAAACGAATCTCAGCTGTTTTTATTTGGGCTTACATTAGAAGATTATTTTCAGCGCGGGATTCTTCATTGAGTAAAGAACAACTTGGTTATGTTTCTGGCGGTTATAAAACTGTAATAGACCGTTTAGAAGAATTAATTAAGGCGACTGGAGGTCAGATTTGTACAAGTACTGCGGTGGAGTATATTGCACCTGCTCAAGAAGGTGGAATCTGGGTAGAATTTCAAGGTAAAAAAGAACATTTTGACAAGGTCATATTTACTGGCCCAGTTAATGTTCTGCAACAGGTTGTTGCAAATGACCTAGTGAAAGTTTCCCAAACTCGTGAAACAGTAGAGTACCTTGGTGTAATTTGCATGACACTAATTACTCGCAAGCCTTTAATTCCTTATTATGTAGTTAATATTGCCGATAGAAATATTCCTTTTACTGGAGTTATCGGTATGAGTAACTTAGTTTCATTGGAAGAAACGGCAGGATATCACATGACATTCCTACCAAAATATATACTTTCTACCGATCCCTTGTTAAAACAGCCAGAAGAAGAATTGCGGCAATTATTTTTCCAAGGAATACGTTTGATGTTCCCAGAACTCAAACAAGATGACATCGTAGCAGCACACATAAATAGAGCGATTAAAGTACAGCCGCTACAAGTTTTAAACTACTCAAGTCTTGTTCCCAAGGTAAGCACAGAAAATGCTGATTTTTTTGTTGTGAATACATCACAGTTCGTGAATGATAGCGTCAACAACAACGCAGTGGTCAGACACGTTGATGAATTTCTCAAAAAATCAACATTACTAAATTCTTAAAATCTGAGTACTGGTATTTTCCAAATTACACGAGGCATTATTTATGAGTCTTTTTGTTCTTTTACCCGCATACAACGAAGAAGAATCAATTCCACCATTGTTCAAAAGATTTCAGGAATTGCAGGAAATCTCGAAGATGAATATCCAACTGATTTTAGTTGATGATGGCAGTAGCGATCGCACTGCTGATACTGCCATAGCAGAAGCTCAATCCTTGGGCATATCGCTGAAATTAGTACAACATTCCAAAAATGCTGGTTTAGGTCAAGCAATTAAAACAGGCTTCACAACTTTCTTAGAAATTTCTCAAGAAGGTGATTTTTTAGCAGCTATGGACTGTGATGATACTCAACCACCAGAATTGTTAATTAAAATGTATGATACCACCATCGCTGGTGGTTATGATATTGCCATCGCATCTAGATATCGCAAAGGCTCTAAAGTCATCGGCTTATCAAAATTTAGAGAGTTCATGAGCTACGGAGCAAGCTGGCTATTTAGAATTGCAGCCCGCGTACCAGGTGTTAGAGACTACACTTGTGGTTATAGACTGTATAACCGTACTTTGCTCAGTAGACTTGATGCCTATTATGGTGAAAATCTTTTCACAGAAAGCGGATTTGCTTGCATGATAGATTTACTACTCAAAGCTAAAGTGTTCAAACCTAGAATAGTAGAAATTCCAATGGTTTTGAGATACGATCAAAAGCCCACTGCCAGCAAAATGAAAGTCCTGAAAACCATTGTTCGCACCCTCAATGTTTTGTTTAAAAACATATCTTCCACAAGACCAGCCCCCAATTTAGAACAAACTTTTGACGGTCAACAAACAGTGAAAATTCCTTTGAAAATCGCAAATCGTAAATAAACCTGACGAAGAGAATCTGGATTCAATTAAACTTATCAGCAAAGAAAATTACATATTTTGTAGGAATTATAATTCCTAATTAGCAATTGTAACTTCATACCTGTTGGTATTTTTGTAGCTCTTTTGGCGAACAAAAGTACAAATTAAATATAAATAAGTGCATCTCGTTTATTTGAACCATAATCTCCTCAAGGGGCGTACAAATGTATGTACGTCCCTTGATAGTTTATTCTTTCTTTGTGTTCTACCCTGCCTTAAGCCACTTCTCTACGAAACTGTCTATGGGCCCTTTGTGGTTCCTCGTATCATTTAAATGGAAATCCCTGAATAGGAGGGAAATCCACACTACCTGACTGCCAACTGTGGCTTTCCCTCATTTGTTAGACTGAACACACCAGGATTTTTCAGTCAAACCTCTGAATTACGCCAGCAGACGAGGCTACCCATGCTTACAAGTACGCTACTTCTCTCGAATCAACTTCCCACTCTACAATATTCTTCCACCCCAGAGCGTTTCGATGAAACCTGGGAAGCCCCACTGGCTACCCTCCTGGGACTAGGACGCGCCGCTGGTGCTGACTTCATTGAATTCTTCTTAGAACGTCGTAACTACATTAGTTCTCTTGCAGAAGACGACGCCATCACCAGTATTTCACCGAGTTTGTCTACAGGCGCGGGAGTCAGAGTCTTTCGCGGTAAAGCTGACTGCTACGTCAGTACCAATAACCTTTCTTTTTCGGGTTTGAAAGCAGCCTTAGAAAAAGGTCTTTCGATTTTAGGGTTACACTTACCCGCACCTAGTTCCTTCATTCCAGAAATCAACCTCGAATTACTGAGAGATTACGCCAGCAAAAGAGGCAAAGATGCCTGGTTACCGGCGTGTAGTTCCATCCGCGAAATGGGAGAAGTCCTTTTAGATGGCACTGCTTACCTGAAACAAAAAGCCAGCCATGTGCAATCACGGCGTGCTAGTTATTTTCGAGATTGGCAAGAAGTTCTAGTGGCCGCCAGCGATGGTACTTTTGCCCGTGACATCCGCCTCACTCAATCAGTAGGCTTTAACTTGTTGTGTGCCGATGGTGCTAATCGTACCTCAATTGGCGATCGCGCCGGCAACACCAGCGATGCCAACTTCCTCAGAACCTGGGATTATCAACAAGCTGCTGAAAAAATCGCAGAATCCGCTGGTAAAATGCTCTATGCAGATTACGTGGAATCAGGAACTTATCCTATTATTATGGCCAATCACTTTGGCGGCGTAATCTTCCACGAAGCCTGCGGACACCTCCTAGAAACAACTCAAATTGAACGCAATACCTCTCCCTTTGCTGATAAAAAAGGCGAAAAAATTGCCCACGAAAGTTTAACAGCTTGGGATGAAGGACGTTCTGATAATGCCTTCGGCACAATTGATATGGATGACGAAGGTATGCCCGCCCAAAGAACCCTATTAATTGAAAAAGGCGTTCTCAAAAACTTTTTAGCAGATAGAACAGGTTCCACACTCACCGGACACCCCAGAACGGGAAGCGGACGCCGCCAAAACTACACCTTTGCCGCCGCTAGCCGGATGCGTAACACTTATATTGATTCTGGCGACTACACCATTGAAGATATATTTGCCTCTATAGATAAAGGCATTTACTGTAAAAAAATGGGTGGCGGTAGTGTTGGTGCTACAGGTCAATTTAACTTTGGTGTTGATGAAGCTTATTTGATTGAAAATGGCAAAATTACCAAGCCATTAAAAGGAGCAATTCTGATTGGTGAAGCCACAGAAATTATGAATAAAATTTCCATGTGTTCCCAAGATTTAGAAATTGCCCCAGGTTTTTGTGGTTCCGTTAGCGGCAGTATTTACACCACAGTCGGACAACCACACATCAAAGTTGATTCTATTACTGTAGGCGGAAGATAAGAATTTGGAATTTTAGATTTTGATTTTGGATTTTCAACCAGCCAAAACTACATCTAATTCTGCATAATTTAAACTCTATCTTTCTTGTGGTGCGGGCATCTTACCCGCCCAAAATATGAGAGTTTTATGTGCAATACCTTAAAATCCAAAATCCTAAATCTAATATTCAAAATTAAATCTCCGTCAATCTAAAATCTAAAATCCAAAATCTAAAATTGGTCATGCCGAATATCAATGAAATTGCAAATTACGCCAAGGAAAATGCTGATAAACTTGGCATCAAAAAATTTGACATCTACGGCTCAACAGTGGATGATACCAGTGTGCAAGTAGATAAAGGAGAGCCAAAACAAGTCAAAGCTTCAAATCGCTCTGGTGTTACCGTTCGTGTCTGGAATGAAGATAATACAATGGGTGTCACCAGCACCACAGACGTAGACCCCAAAGGATTAGAATTAGCTTTGAAAACTGCCTACGAAGCAAGTTTTTTTGGTGTTAAAGAAAATGTCCCTGATTTTAGCCCAGAAGCCACTATTCCTATTCCCGATAAACCTGAAAATAAAATACCCCAAGTACCCGTAGCTGAACTGATAGAAAAACTATTGGTAGCTGAAAAAGAATTATTGACAGCCCATCCAGCAATTAAAGGTGTACCGTATAATAGTTTAGCCCAAAGAGATATTGATAGATTTTATCTCAATAGCGACGGTGCCCTAAGAAAGGAATCTCATTCTTTAGCATCAATTTATCTTTACAGCAAAACAGAAGAAGAAGGGAAAAAACCTCGCAGTGCAGGTGCTTTTAGAATCGACCATAGTTTAGATAAACTAGACATCAATGGTTGCATCAAAGAAACCGCAGATAAAACTATTAGCCACTTGAATTATGAAAAAATTACCAGTGGTAAATATCGAATAGTTTTTTCACCAGAAGCTTTTTTAAGTTTGTTGGGGGCTTTTTCTAACTTATTTAATGCCCAAAGTATTTTGGATAAACAAAGTTTATCTACTCCTGAAGATATAGGTAAGCAAATTGCTTCTCCTCTGCTTTCGGTTTATGACGATGCACTACATCCAGCTAACATAGGTGCAGAAAGTTTTGATGGTGAAGGTACTCCCACTCGTCAAACTTCGCTCATTGAAAATGGCATTTTGAAAAGCTTTCTCCATAGTGCCGGCACTGCCAAAAGGTTAAATGCTCAACCTACAGGTAACGCCAGCATTGGGGCAAAAGTCAGCGTCAGTCCGAATTTTTATCACGTTTTTACAACAGCAACCCCTGAGGAACAATTCAGCTTAGAAACTGCGGAAAACGTGATTTTGATTGATGATGTCCGCGCCCTCCATGCAGGAGTAAAATCTCTCCAAGGTTCGTTTTCTTTGCCGTTTGATGGTTGGTTAGTTAACAAAGGTGTGAAGACTAGTATTGAGTCAGCAACCATAGCCGGCGATTTCTTGGAACTCTTGAAGTCAATTATTTACATAGAAAAAGAGGTGGAGTTAACACCAGCAGGAATTTGTCCCAGAATTTGGGTTAATGAACTAGCGATTACTGGGGAATAAATTTGAGAATTTAGATTTTGGATTTTGGATTGTATGGCCAGGGACTCGGTAAAAAGTCTTTGTATTAAAAAGTGACACTGCTATTACATACAAAATCCAAAATCCAAAATCCAAAATTGATTAATATTCACCACCAACACTAATAGCAGTATTAAACACATCAGCACCAGTTAAATCGATATTAGCTAAAATAGCCCCATCGACCTCGGCATTATATAAGTGGGCATTAGTAAAATCAACATTGGTGAGATTAGCATTATTGAGGCTAGTACCGCTAACAAAGGCATCTGTGAGATTAGCAGAACTCAAATTAGCACCAGTTAAATCAGCACCTTCCAAATTCGCACCTTCTAAATTTGCATTCTTCAAGTTTGCGTTTCTCAAGTCAACCCCTATGAGATGAGCGCCTTTGAGATTTGCTCCTGTTAAATCGCATCCAAAACATTCTCTAGTTTCCAGCAAACGCCGGACAGGGGCGGAGTTTTCAGCTTTGACGGAAATAGGAGCAGCAAAAGATAGCGTAGTGAGTAAAGCTGCTGCCGTCAAAAATATTGGTTTCATATTTATTTACCTCCGACACTACTAAAAGTCATGCAATTCTTGACTTCTATACTTAAATTTTCCCAAAATGATATGGTTGCGTCTTCATGCGATGGGAATAATAGAAAATTTCTCTGAGATTATGTATTTTGTCCTAAAATAATCCTATGGGATTAAAATCAAAAGATTGTTATCAATAACTTTAGGCATATATAATCCAAAATAATTGGTGAAAATTAGGGCATCTAAACACCGTAAATTTTCGCAAAATCGTCAGTAGCCACTATTGCAATTCACTTTATGGTTACCACCTCATTGACATTAAACCTAGACACCGTTCACCTCACAGACGAACAGTTCTATCAGTTATGTCAAAATAACCGCCAGTTGCAATTTGAACGAACGGCTAAGGGAGAATTGATAATTATGCCGCCTGTTGGAGGAGAAAGTGGTAACCGTGAAGCCGACTTAATTATTGATTTGGGCATCTGTAATCGGCAAACTGCTCTCGGTTATACTTTTAGCTCCTCTACTATATTTAAATTACCCAATGGAGCAGACCGTTCTCCTGATGCCGCTTGGATTCAACGAGAACGTTGGGAAGCACTCACTCCGGAACAAAGACGTAAATTTCCCCCCATTGCACCGGATTTTGTCATTGAATTAAGGTCAGCAACAGATGATTTACAAATGCTGCGTCAGAAAATGCAAGAATATCTCGATGCAGGCGTCAAATTAGGATGGTTAATTAATCCTCAACAGCAGCAAGTAGAAATTTACTGCCAAGGACAAAACGTAGAAGTGCGAAATCTACCCACAGAATTATCGGGTGAAAATGTATTGCCAGGATTTAACTTGATTTTGTCTTGTTATTAAGCTTTACCACTACCCAACAAATACAGCAAGGCCATCCGAACAGCAACACCACTGGTAACCTGCGATTGAATGAGACTAAATTCCGGGTCATCCATTAACTCAGAACTAATTTCCACACCACGGTTTACTGGCCCTGGATGCAAAACTTTAACATGAGGTTTACAAAGTTGCAGCTTTGTGCGTGTGATGCCAAATAGTTGATGATATTCTCGCAAACTCGGCAATAAATGAGCAGTCATTCGTTCCTTTTGCAAGCGCAAAGTCATCACAAAATCGGCGTCTTGTAAAGCTGGTTCTAGTTGCCAATGAAGAAATAATTGGGAAGAAGACGCGGAGAGTGGGGGACGCGGGGACACGGAGAAATTTTCATTTTTATTCACCACGTTGTTGTATGCTTGTGTCTGTGTATCCTCTTCATTCCCCGTGTCCCCGCGTCCCCGTGTCCCCGCGTCCTCTTCCAAGATATATTCGGCGAATAACTTCGGTAAAAGCGTGGGTGGTGCAGCGAGGTGTACTTGGGCACCACTGGCGATGAAACTCCAGATATTCGATCGCGCCACACGAGAATGCAAAATATCCCCAACGATCGCAATTTTTTTACCCTGTAAAAGTTCCAGTCGCGGATGATTGGTGTCAATTAAACTACAAATGGTAAATAAATCTAGCAGTGCTTGGGAAGGATGTTCGTGTTGACCATCACCAGCATTCAGAACGCTAACTTTTACACCTAAACGATCCATTTCAGCAGCGATGGCATTTGGTACTCCCGCCTCCTTATGCCGGACTACCATAATATCGGTGCCCATAGCCAAATAAGTCTTGGCTGTGTCGAGAATTGTTTCTCCTTTGGTCATGGAAGACGTAGCTGCGGCAAAGTTCAATGTATCCGCACTCAAGCGTTTAGCAGCAAGTTCAAAACTGCTCCGGGTGCGGGTAGAAGGTTCAAAAAATAAATTTGCCACCACTTGTCCCTGCAAAGTTGGTACCTTCTTCGTCCGCCGCGATAGCACCTCTTGAAAAGATGCAGCAGTTTGCAAAACTGTATCGTATTCAGCCGGTTTGAAGTCAGCGAGGGAAAGAACGTGGTGACGATTCCAGGTTGTTGTAGGCATATTCTAATATTGGGCATGAGGCATGGGGCATAGGGCATGGGAAATGGGGATGATGGAGCAGGGGAAAAGGTTAAAGGGAAAAGGGAAAAGGAATAAATTTAATCTTTCACCTTTTCCCCGGTTGGTGAACTTGCCTGTCCTGAGCTTTGTCGTTGGCGTTGGCGAAGCCTCTCGTAGAGAAGCCTCTCGTAGAGAAGGGTCGAACCATACCCCTTTCCCTTTCCCCATACATATCCATACCCAATGCCCAATGCCCAATGTCCAATGCCCCAATCCCCTCATATTGGTAAGTGAAAAACGTTTAAAGCTACAGAAATTAGGCTCAGGAATGTTAAAAATCCAATTGTATCTAGCATTGTAGTCACTAATGGGCCGCTAACCAAGGCCGGGTCGAGCTTCAAGCGTTTCAAGGCCATTGGTAGTAAAGTCCCAAGAGTCACGGCCACTATTGTATTTGTTGCCATAACTGTACCGGCAATTAAAGCCACCCATCTTTCTTGGGGTCGCGCCCAAATCAGGGAAAGCAGAATCATCGTTGTGGCTAAAGCGATGGCTGTACCCAAACCAGCGAAAATTTCCTTGCGGAGAATTTTCACAGTGTCTTTGGGTGTCACCTCTCCCACTCCCAAGCCCCGGATGGTCACAGTTAATGCTTGGATTCCTACAGTACCACCGGTATTAGAAAAAATCGGCATGATCACTGCAAGCACCGGCACTGCGGAAATTACAGACTGAAAAGGAGCGATGGCGCTAGCTGCACCAATGTACAAAGCCATGATGCCCAACAGCCAAGGTAAGCGGTTGCGGATGGTGAGTAGAGGAGGGGACAAAGCTCCTTCATCACCACTGACAGCCGCCAATTTTTGAATATCTTGTGTGGCTTCTTCTTCTAAAATATCGATGACATCATCAATGGTGACAATACCCACCAATCGGTCTTCCCGGTCAACTACGGGAATGGCGATTAAGTCGTAGCGCTTCATGATTTGGGCGACTTCTTCTTGGGGGGTTTCGGTTCTCACCTTAATGACGCGATCGCTGGCAATATCTCTGATATAAACATCAGGGAAGGTAAACAACAGCTGGCGCAGTGAAACCACTCTCACCAATGTCCGGTTATCGTCTGTAACGTAGGCGTAGTAAATTGTTTCTTTGTCTTCGTCTTGACGGCGGATTTTACTGAGAGCTTCACCTACTGTTAATCCTTCTCGTAAGCGGACATACTCAGTGGTCATCACTCGTCCAGCAGTGCCTTCTGGATAACCGAGAATTGTGGCTGTGGCTTGTCTTTGTTCTGGACTCAATTCCTTTAACAGCCGTTTAATTACTCCAGCAGGTAATTCATCAAATAATTCTGCTCGTTCATCAGGACTCATGGCTTCTACAAGCTGCGCCACTTGTACATCATGTAGGGAATTAATTAGTTCTTCCTGTACGTCTGTTGGCAGATATTCAAATACATCAATTGCCTGATTTTTGTTGAGTAACCGAAATGCGATCGCTCTTTGTTTTTCAGACAATTGTGCAATATATTCCCCTACATCCACTGGTTGTAACCGATTCAAATCCCATTTCAACTGATTTAAATCGGTAGCATCAATCAGTGCATCCCGGAGTTCCTGTGTGAGCATAATACATACCTCCTAATATCTCCCCCGCGCTGGGAGACTGCCTCACCAGCTCAGAGGAGGTTGATACTGCCATCTTGGGAACTTTGGCCCATAAAATCTCAATAATTCAATATCGATATCCAATCAGGGCATCGCTAGTCATCATCCTAACCCGGAATCGCCATCTCCGGTAGATACTGGGTAATCTTATCGAGAATTTGTGACGTTCTTCACCAGTAACCAACTTCAAGCCTTGATTTTCAGGTAATTTTCGCGTAACTTAAAGTAGATTTTACTACTCTTAGCATCTGTGTCAAGCTAATCAATATTTTTCCTAGTAAACTTGGTGAATTTAGATAATTCAGATAAATCAATTCAAACGTATAATAACAGTATGTTTTTCTAGTCTATCCTGCGGTTACCAAGATTTTTTCAAGCCATAAGCAAGAGGGAATGGCAAAAAAAACTGCCTGAATAATCGGACTTTTTGTTGCTAATTTGAATTATGGATAGGTCAAATTAACATTTAAAGCGGGGCTGGCTGGCCACGATATTTTAATATGTCCTATTTAAAATTCCTTGATTTTAAAATTTGGCGTTTTCCTATTGCCTAACCCAAGGGCTTTTTGCACAAAATTCAAAGCCTCTTGCATATAAAAAATGAAGAGGCTTGGACAGATGTTTATGACAAAATAAAAAACTAAGTTTGCTTGAGGTAACAATGGAGATTTTCTAACTTTCACTTACCCAATAGAACGCTTAAGTGAACCATCAGCGTATAGCTCTAGTGGTACTAATTCAATTTTGCCATTAACTTTCACTTGGGAGTAAACTACTTTCACTAACTGAGCATGATTTTCGTTGTAACGCAGAGACATAATTAATCTCCTTAGGGAACTGCAAAAAATAAATTATTCCGGTTAAAGGGTTGACTGTTCACAGTTAACAGTCAACGGTCAACAAATAGCGATGGAATATTTTTTACTTTTTAATTTATCAAAAACAAAATAAATTGAGTATAAAATTATCTCAGTATCAATGAAGATTTGAATAAATTTTGTATTTGAGTCCGACTTCACTAAAATTCAGTACCTAGAGAGCTGTTAACGCGAGATAATAAGAAACTCACACCACCCTGGGCTGTTTCCCATCAACCATTACAAAACTTATTCCAATTAGGTTTAGATTGTTCGCCTCACAGCCACAGCACCGAACTTTGCAAGCTCCTCTGCCAAACAAAATTATGAAAACATCTACCGAATTGCTAACTCGCCTAGAGTATTATTATCAACAAATCAAGACGATTATTCTCACTCGGCAAAATCCAATCACAGGTTTACTACCTGCGAGTACAGCAATTACAGCCCACGGCGATTATACTGATGCCTGGGTGCGAGACAATGTTTACAGTATTTTGGCAGTTTGGGGTTTAGCACTTGCATACCGCAAAATTGACGATCGCCAAGGACATAGTTACGAATTAGAACATAGTGTCATCAAGTTGATGCGCGGGTTACTGTTTGCAATGATGCGGCAAGCTCATAAAGTAGAGAAATTTAAACATACTCAATCTTTACTGGATGGACTGCACGCCAAATACAATACCAGCACAGGAGACATTGTTGTTGGTGATGATGAATGGGGGCATTTACAACTTGATGCCACATCTTTATTTTTACTGATGTTGGCGCAAATGACCGCCACGGGATTGCAAATTATTTATACGATTGATGAAGTTAATTTCGTTCAAAATTTGGTTTACTACATTGGACGAGCTTACCGCACACCAGACTATGGTATTTGGGAACGTGGTAATAAAATTAATCGTGGTAATGCTGAGTTAAATGCCAGTTCCGTAGGCATGGCAAAGGCAGCTTTAGAAGCGATGAATGGATTGGATTTGTTTGGCGTGCATGGTAGTCAAGCATCAGTAATTCATGTGCTACCAGATGAAATTGCCCGCGCTCGTATTACTCTAGAATCACTATTACCTAGAGAATCTGGTTCCAAAGAAATTGACGCGGCATTGTTGAGTATTATTAGTTATCCTGCCTTTGCAGTGGAAGACTTACAACTGCGTCAACGCACTTTAAACGATATTATCAACAAACTTGCGGGTAAATATGGCTGCAAACGTTTTCTACGTGATGGACACCAAACCGTTTTAGAAGACAGCCAACGCTTGCACTACGAACCTTGGGAACTAAAGCAATTCGAGCATATTGAATGCGAATGGCCGTTATTTTTTACTTATTTAGTTTTAGATGGATTATTTTGTGGCAACAAAGAACAAGTTACAAAATACCAAGAACTTTTATCAACATTACTCATCGAACAAAATAATTTATATTTACTGCCAGAACTTTATTATGTTCCAGGACAAAACGTAGAAGCAGAAAGAACAGCACCCCAAACTCAACCCCGTTTACCCAATGAAAATATCCCCTTAGTATGGGCACAAAGTTTATACTTCCTTGGTCAAATGTTGAGTGAAGGATTAATAGCAGTTGGTGATATCGATCCATTAGGCAGACATTTGTGTGTTGGCAAACAACGGGAAGTTTTGGTACAAATTGCTTTGCTAGCAGAAGATGAAGATTTACAAGCCAAATTAGAAGTGCATGGAATTGAAGCCCAAACACCAACCCAAATAGAACCAATCCAGGTGAGAAAAGCTGGCGAACTTTCAGCTATTTATACCCAAATTGGACGAAACACGAAACTTGGTTTAACTGGCCGTCCAGTGCGGCGGTTGCGGAGTTTAACAACATCGAGAATATTTCGGATTCGCAATCAAACAATTGTATTTTTGCCCTCATTTCTCGATTCTCGACAATTTTACTTAACCCTTGATTATCATTTTTTGATAGCTCAAATTAGAAGCGAATTAGCTTACATTCAAAAATATTGGAGCGATTTAGGGCGTCCTATTTTAACTTTAATGTTAACCCACACCATGTTAGAAATAGGTTCTGAGGCATTACTAGAATTGATGCAAGAACTCAAAGATGGAATTTGTAACGGCGTGGGAGTAAAATTAGGGCGGCTAAATCAGTTAATGCTCACAGCTGGAATCCAAAGAATTGATTTTCTCGAAGATGCAGAATTTTCTGTATATCCAGTCAAAAATACCGGACTACGTTGCTATTATCTAGGTTACCATCCTGAAAAAAATTGGCGCTTGGGTCACACTCAAGAATTTCAGATGGAATGTGAAACCAACTTAGGGTTATTGCTTTCTTATTTGCGCTCATCAGAAAATCTTTACGAGCAAATTGAGTTATTACAAACTTTAACTCGTTTGCAAGGAATCGAATTTAATACAGGATATGGCGGCCCTGGAAATACTGTTACCGTAGGGGATTTACTAGATGAAGTCTATACCAAAGCTGGAGATTCAGGCATTTGGGCTGTGGTACGTCGGGCTGCGGGGTTACGCCAGATGGTTGATATCAGCTTATCAGATGCGGTGACAAGTATTTTAGTACAAGGCAAGCAAATCGCTGTGGGCAAAGCATACAGTGAAGCGTCCTTAATTACCGTACCCATGTCCCACGATGAAATTGCTGAGAAAATTAGTAACTTTTGTCGTGAGGATATACGCGATCGCGTCCTTACCCAGGAAATTTTAATTTATCTCGGAGTTCTAATCAAATCTGAACCCGAACTATTTCAAGGACTCCTGACACTGAGAGTCGGCTATCTAATCTTATTAATTACCAGCGAATTAGCACGGGAATTAAATGTCACTCAAGATGAAGCTTATGATTACTTAATGCAACTTGCACCCTTTGAGGTGAAAATGCGCTTGCGTCAGGTATTAACTGCATATACTGGTATGAGTAACTTGTTACGCCAGCAAGAATCATTGCACGTCAAACAAAAAGAAAGCGATATTGCTTGGGTGGTGTCACCAGCAATTTCAGAAGAAATCCAAGTTCCTTCTGGTGGTTGGCGGCGGTTTCGCCAAGGAGAAGGGGGGACGGGGCGGGTACCAAAAGACTTTTTTAAGCAAGTTTGGTTATTAATGCAACATTGCAAAGGTTTGGTAATTGGCGATAAATTAGAGCGTCGCAATCGTTTAGATAGTGAATTAATGTTGTCAGAAATGACAGCAGGAGAAAGAAATTTTGCTTTATTAATTGAGCATCTGCTGAATAAAATCGAAGCTCCAGAATACCGCCAAGTTAATATTGAAGCATTAATGGAATTAGCAGCCATCGCCGCCAATAATCCCCAACTGCAAATCGAAGAATATATAGTATTAGATGTCTTAATCGGTCATGCAGTGCGGTTAGCATGGTTAGAACATTATCCAGAAAAAGGCGATCGCTATGATGAAGATAAAGCCAATGCGTGGCGATCGTTTTATAATACCTCTCCGAGAGATTGTGCTAGCTATATCCTCAAAGCCTTCCGTTTCTTAACAAAATTTGCCGAAGTCAGTGCAATTTAAACATAGACTGTCTAAAGAAAACCCTCAAAGGTGCCAGGAATGCAAACAAAAACTCGTACAAAGTTTGTACTGGACTGACACAGCTAAAATGTTGCAATAAAATTTGTTGTGGGGTGGGCTAGAAGCCCGCCCCGGACGGGCGAGACGCCCATCCCACAAGAGTCAAGCTAATGCACTATTTTAGCCTTGACACGCTAGTAGATCGCTTTCTTAACCCAAAGGTATTGCTTGATAGCTTACTTATTCATCTGGAAAAGTCTGTACCTTGCCATCAGGACTGAGAACAACTCGAATTCTGACGTTTTGTCCGCGGGTATTGGCGGAAACAAAGGGTTGACCAACTTGTGGCATTCCAGCGCTATCAACGTATTCTCTTGCTGCTTTATTCAGGGGAAAAATTCGTTCCACTGTGCCATCAACACTGACTATCAAACTGTATTCTAATGTTTGTCCTAATCCCGCCGGTGGTTGCCAGCGCTTTGTCAGGTATTCCCTGGCTTCTGCTACCTGAGGTGTATCAAATAATGTGCCGGTTGCCACTTGTCTTGATGTGGGTGGTTTGCTGCCATCCCCTAATCGATCGATAAATGGATTACTAGTAGGAGTCACAGAGGAAGGCTGTTCTGTGGGGAGTTTATTTACAGGAGCAGCTGCCTGTAGGGCACTGATTGTTTCGTCGAGTTGTTGCGACGGGCTGAGTGGCGAAGTTTGGGTGGGGACATTGCTACGGTTGTTATTGGGTATGGTGGCAACCGAGGGAGGAACTATTGGGGAGACGTTGGGTGAAAAGTTGGGTGTATTAGAAGATAAGCTGGGGGGTAAATTGCGTCTCTTAGGGAGAGCTTCTGCTTGGGGATTTTTTGAGGTTGTAAGATTCTGTCCCAGATTTGGGAGTATGGCAATTTCTTGTCCAGGGATTTTGCTGGAGGGTGCGATAGCTGAATTGTTTGGTGAGATTGGAGTTTGACTCTGAGCTAAAGGAGGTATGCCCAGTGCATTATTAGGCAATACAGATGGTGTGGTAGGCAAACTAGAATTATTAGTTGTTAGCGGTGTTTGGGGCAAACTAGATGCCGACGGTGGAGGGGTGGAACCAAGTAAATTATCTGCTGGGGTAGTGATTCCAGGTTGGGGTGTGGGAAAGGTGAGAGGAGATGAAGGTTGTAGGGCGGTTTTCACCTGTGTGGGATCTGATGTTTTAGCTGTCTGTTGTTTTTGCCTGATGTTGTTAGCATATTGCCAAGTAACAGGTAAAAAACCCACAGCTAATACTAAGACTGCGGCGATGGGTGCCCAAGCAGGGAAGCTCATATCTGAACTCCTTGTGTTAAGAGTTGGGAGTGCCATAACATCGGTTGAGTATTCGTCTAAAGCAGTTGCCAAATCGAATAATTGCAACAAACTCAGTTGAATCACTGGGCCGGATGTTTGATTGGCGAGAGAACCGAGAAATAGATTGTGAGTTAAATAGCTGCTGGGTTCTAAATGTATATTTGACCCTGTAAATGGGGTATTAAAAGAATTTAATGTTTTTGTTGATAACTCTAATTCTGGTTCATTGAGTGCCGTGCTAGATTCTTGGGTACCAGAGAAACTAACCCAAAAGCTTTCTGGAGACTGTTGGAGGAATTGCTGTACATAGCTGGTGACTGCATCACACAAAGCTTCTAATTGATTGCGATCGCCTCGAATAGGAACTCTGTGTTCTTCTGGTAATCGGGGATCGTCAAAACGTAGCTCAAAGGTTAGTTGCTTGAGGACAGTTCTTCCCATCCATCGCGACAAAGGCGAACTTTGCGCGAATACTTCTAGCGTGCAAGTGGGAGGTGTGTAGCGACGAATCACAGTATTTGATAGAGGCATGGCAGGAACAACAAGGAAGACTATTTGGGATTTTGCTTACTACTAGGTCGAAGCAAGCTATGGGTAGCATGTCAGAGACAAAAGTCGAGTCAGTTGCTTGCAAATAATCGATTCTTTTTTTGTCCAGACTGATGTGCAAACAAGAACCAATATTGATGGCGCATTACCCAGGGGCTAGCGATGCTCAAACAGGTTTCTTGACTTAGCAAACTTACATCGGCGAATTTTGGTTGAGGAATCTCAAAAATCAAATTTAAAATTTTGTAGAACGGTCTATAAGTGCTAGCCAAAGACGGCGATGCCCACCAGGGGCACTGTAAAAAAGTAAATCTACAAGCAGTTTTAGTGCCAGGTTGTTAAGTAAATCTGTTGAGATTTGCTCGTCCTCTTCCATCCGCTCTTGGTAAGTGTTGCAAAAAGCATCAATATAATCTCCAAGTAGAGCAGCCTGGTGAGGTTCCCGGTTACTTTCTGCCATTTGTTCTAACAAACCAACAGCGCGGCGAATCAATTCTTGGTGCTGTTTGGCAAGGTAACAGGTGATCAGAACAAGCGATCGCGCTTCTTCTATATCTAGCTTTTTTCGCCCTCCTTGACCTTTGCGTAGCGGATTTGATTGGCGCAGTCGCCATAAAGCTACACGGTCTGGCACTCTTGACTCTAAATTCAAATCAGTTGCCGCCGAAAGCATAGCCTCAGAACCAATCCCAGTTAAGGTTTCTAGTGCCAACAGCACCAAGTCTAATTGGGTTTTGATATTGTCCCATTGAACTGTGTTAGGAGCTGGAAGCTTGATTAAATCCTCCCACTGGGTATTTGGAGTGGCTGAGTTGGTGGCCGAGTGCATAACTTTTAGCATAGGTGATCGAGCTGATGGGGAATGGTGCTGTTACCCATTTTGAAACCAGACTTTCCAGAATAAAAGTTGGTTTCCTAAAACTAGAAGCCAGAGACTGGATCTAGCTTTTATTTCTGTAGTCACAGCAGGTATCTTTGTCCTACTCTAGATGAAAATTTATTTTCTACAAAGTAGAAAATTATTAATCACAGTTAAGGTTTACCTAATTTTTGTGAATAGTTCCGTACAAAAGTATAAATAATGTAAGAATCCTCATCGCTATTTACTACTGGTGAAGTATGTAGAATAACTCCTAATATTTTCACACGATAGAATTTGAAGTATTTCAATTCTTATCAGTTCAGATGCCTGTGCTTATAATTACTACACAAATCTTTCATCAATTTACCGTGCGATTTCCAGCCATTAGTACCAATCAATGAGTCATAACTGATAACTAATTTTTTCCAATCAGAGAAACTGTCCCTGAAACCATAATATTTCCGGCATATCATGTACCCTACAAAGATTTATGATTTAAGCTGACGCGGGGACATGGGGAAACGGGGACACGGGGACGCGGGGACGTGGAGAGATTTTAATGATAAGTGATTAGCCGGACATGACATCACTGGAAGCATCAGCTTTTTGTGAATCATTGTTAATTTTTATAAAAATTTAGGGCACAGGGAACGGGGAAAAGAAAAAACAGGCTTATCTGAACTGTATTGTTGTATGCGGACGGTCTTGTCTCTACCACAACTTCCCCAAACCCGTTGTTGTTTGGAAAGTTTAACATCGACTGGCTTGACACCTAATTTATGGACTTCCAAGTAAAAAAATATTCCACAGAAGACTGTTAACTATTGACCGTTGACTGTTGACGGTTCACAGAGTCAACGACCCCAAGCCCAATAATTTATTTTTTGGAGTTCCCTTACGGGCATAAACTTTGGCAAAATGTCAGGGTGAACGCACGTGATTTCTGAAACTCTTACTGGGTAAGGAGATTGACGAAAAAATAGGCTCAATTTAAAAAGGCCGAAACCCTTGCTATTAAGGGATTCTTGCAATACTGCTCGGGTTTTGGATTTTAAACTGGAATTTGGTTTGGGGAAAAGGTGAGCCAGCGCGGTCTTGGGGGTTTCCCCCATGAGCGACTGGCGAACCCCGAAGGGGTTAAAGGGTAAGGGTTAAAGGTTTTTTCTTTCCCTTTTCCCCTTTCCCTTTCCCCCTTAACCGACAAGTATTGGGGATTCTTGTACTTTAGATGCGTTTGCCCTGGGCAAAATGCTGAATGTACTGTAGAGTGCGATCGCGTTTCCAAGCAATCAAAGCCTGCTCAATTGCATCCTGTTGTTCATTTTTGCTCAACTGCTGCGGGACTTGGATGTAAAAGCGGCTTTTGCAAGTAATCATCACCTGTTCTACATCGGCTGACTCTACCTGCAACATTAAGTACCGTCCTCGATACATCACCTTTGCCCCACTGACGTAACGCTGGCGAATTTCTGGTGTATGCTTTGGACGACGATCTTCTACAGCATTAAATAACCAGTGTCGTTTCCTATCAACAAAAGCGAATTATGACAAATTTTAGTCAAGTAGTCATTGTTGCTGAGTAGTTTCAATTTAGTCAATTTTGCTTTTCTTACAAGCTTATCTCAAAAGCAAATTTTTACTTTCAGCCACATTCATAAAAAGCTTCAAGTCGTAAAGTGGCGGATATAACTGCTAAGATACTTGTTGCCAAATTTTAATAGTTCTATCGTGACTTCCACTAGCTAAAAATCTACCATCTGGACTAAATGCAACCGACATTACATAAGATTCATGTTCAGAAAGACTGCAAATTTCAGCTTTAGTATTTAAATTCCATAGTTTTATTTCCTTGTCATCTCCACCACTAGCTAAAACTGTGCTACTTGGGTTAATTGCTACTGTTACTACAGATTTGTTATGCCCTTCTAAAGCTTCATAAGATATAGATTTACTGGGCAAATTAAATAATCTAATAGTTTTATCTTCACTAGCAGTAGCTAAAAATCGACTATCAGAACTAAAAGTAATTGCTCGTATTTTTTTAGAATGAGATGTAATTTTGCGGTATTGCCCGTTCTGGATATTCCAGATATTTAAATCTTGATCCCATCCTCCACTAGTAATTATTTTCCCATCAGGACTAAATGCGACTGCTTCAATAGCTTGAGTATTGATATTAGTAAAAGTTTTAATTTCTTGTTTTGTATTTAAATCCCATAGTTTAATCTCTCCATCATTGCTTCCACTGGCTATTAAGTTATTGGAAGGATGGACAGAAATGGTAGTAATTTCGCTATAGTGTCCAAATAATGCTTTTATTAAGTTGGCAGTTTTTATATCCCATATATTAATGGTTCTATCAAGTGAACAACTAAAAATAAACTTACCATCTTTAGAAAAAGCAACTTGACGAATAGCACCTCTATGTCCAGTAAATGTTTGAACTTCCCGCATTCGACGCATATCCCATAACTTTATGGTTTGATCGTCGCTTCCGCTTGCTAAAAATTGCCCATCAGGGCTAAAAGCTACAGAGTTAACCCCTGCAAATGCTCCTTGATGCCCCGAAAAAGTTTGAACACAGTTCCATTGCGTTTTTTCTTGAAACCATTGTATTACCATATTAAATTCCCTCATCTATTTTAATAGATGTACTTTAATAGCTGTGCCAATATCAAGTTTTAATCAAATTTTATTCTGACAAAAACTTTGCATCTACTGAAGTAGTTATGCAAATTTTTAGCACTTTTTAGAATGATAACGTTACAGTGAATTTACAGAAATAAGAGTAGAACTTACGCACTGTACAAAAGAACTATTTTGTGAATTAACGTAAATAAGTTATTTCAGGAGTTTGGATGTCACTTTGGATTGGTGACGATCGCCAAAATATCATTTAAAAATCTCACTAAAACACTTGAAAACTACATCTGTCATTTTGGCTTATGTGTCAATGCGTAAGTTCTACATGTTTATGCGTAGGTACTTAAATGACTGTACTTGCCGCCATACCAAACCAAATGCAAAAAAGATGTGCTAGAGCTGATGAATTCAGAATTCAGCTGTTTAGGAGTCATTACCTGCTAGCGGCAAAAGCAATCGGCTGACTACTCGATTATCGGGTAATTGATAGAAATTCAACTCTCCTCCTAGTTCCTGCATCAGGTTTTGGCAAATTATTAGGTGCAGGCCTGGTGGTTGCTTGAGGTTAGAGGAAGCAAGGACATCTTTGAGGGGATTTTCATGTAAGTCTGTTAGTAACTCTGCTTCAATAACGCCGTTGTGGGTAATGGACAGTTCTAGGGATGTCACATTGTTAGCACCCACTTTCACAGCAGAATCTAGCCCCAATTGTGATGGATTTTTCTTGGTCTGTGTGGGTTGATGGTCAGTTAAACGCCGACACCAAATGTCAATGCGACCGCCTATTAGAGAACGATTGCAGGCATTAACCAACAATTCATGGATTACCAATTCAATTTTCATGATATCCCCTGCGATCGCCATTGCCGATTGAGTGTTGGAGTTAGGAACGCCTCTAGGTAATAAACAGCTTTTTGGTGATTCTCCATCCTCAATTGGTTGTCCTAAACCATGCACGCCTATCCAGAGTTTTTGTTGTTTGAGTAAATTGTCGATGCGTTCGAGCGATCGCTTTAATAAACTAGCTATAGGCATAGTTTCCCAACTTTTGTGTAGCTGCCATTGTTCTAGTTTGAGCAATCCACTCATGGAGGTGGCTGTGTGGTCTAATTGCCTTAGCAGCAACTGATAGCGCATCTGAGCTAATTCGTTTGCTGGAATGCCTAAATCGCGTATTTGACTCAAAGACAGCGCTGTGATTCTTTGAATTTCTTCTAAGCGGCGATGTTTGTACCAGTTGAGTTGTCGTAATTCTTCGGTTGTGGACTCTAAAAGTTGATTAATCTGCTTTTGACGACGCCACCAACCTAATTGAGTAATCAAATTTGCTATGGTATTCAGGCTTGGTTCTGACCAACGACGTTCTTGAGTGTCTGCTAATAAAACTACACCTGTGGTTTCATGTTCTGTATTAGTACGTAAGGCCATAATAAAAATTTGACCTTTATCTGGCGTGTTCAGCCATTTTCGAGTTTCTGGAGGTAAATCCTCTACTTTCAGGGTTAGGTAACTTTCTGTCTCCAGTGCCCACTGAATTAATGCTTCATTGCCAGTGGAAATTGATGCACCAGCAAAAATTCCAAATTGGCTATTGGCTGTGACTCCAGGTATAATTTCTGCCCAATGTTCTCCAGACGACCAAGAGAAAAGTACCGCTAGGGGACAGCCGAGAATCGTTGCTATTTGTTCTAGTGCTGTACATTCTAGATCCTTTTTTTGGGGGTCGATTTTGCTGTTGTAGGATTTTGTGAGAGTTTGTAGAGTTCTCTCAAAAGCTTGGGAAATTTTTTGTTGGTGTTGGTTGCGGTTATGCAATTGCCACTGACGAATAATGACACCGATTTGTTGGCTGATAGCCCAGAATAATTCTTTTTCTTGAGTTGTCCAACAGCGATGATTTTCGTGGGCAATGATTAAAATTGCTGGTGGAATTTGACCTTGGAGGCATTTGCAAATTAGTAGCGATCGCATTCCATTTTCTAACAACAAAGCACGCCAATTAAAAAATCGTAAGTCTTCGTCTAAATTTTCAATTTCGATTGCTTCATTAGAATTTTGCAACAGTTTTTCATCTAATTCTTTTAGAGAATCCAGGGCAAATTTTAACGGTCGGCGATTATGAGGCTGACTTTGATAAATAAATTGATAATTATTTTGTTCTGAGTCATATTGTAATAGCAAAAAGCGAGTGGCAGCAAATCGAGTTAAAACCTTTTTGGCACAATTTTGTAAGGTATCCTGAAGTTCATATTCGCTATAAATACATTGGACTATTTGACTATTAAGTTGAGCATCTTCTTGAATTTTTTGGATGGTATTTTCGCTGTTTTCATGCGGAGCAATCAGCGAAATTAAACCAGCTGCACCTTGGACAAAATTTTTATCCGTCTCTGTCCAAATCCGGGGTTCATTACTTTCTACTGCCAAAAACCCCAACAAATTTTTTTGCCAAATAATTGGAGCCGCCAAAAGCGATCGCACTTTCAAACGTTGCAGCAATTTTGCTGTAAAGTGACTTTTCAAAGAACTGCGAGCATCACCAATGGCAACAATTTGGTTAACTGATAAAGCATAATAAAAATCGCTTAATTCCTGCACTGTCATTCCTGCTGCGGGCTGAGTACTAGAATTAGGATCGATTTTTACAAGTTGATTGCTCATGCGACACCAAAAATAGCGTCCTTCCCGCTCAAACCAGTAGATATTTGTGCGGTTGGGAGAAACAAATTTATGGGTTGCTTGCACCGCAGCTTCTAATTTTTGATTTAATTTACTGAGGTTGCGTAAATTTTCTAGCAATTCTAATAATGGCTCATCAGTTCGCTTGGCTTGTTTTTGCTGCAACTGCACTTCATGTTGATAAAGCACTGCACCAAGTTCGCCTAAAACCATCATTAAACGTGCTTTTGCTTCCCCTGTCAGTAAGTAGCCCCAGCGCTCTGAACCGAGTAACAACAAACCTAAGCAACGGTCTTTATAGCGAATTGGTATAATAATTGTTCCTTGAATTTGAAACTTTTCTGCGATTTTTCGCCATTCAGCAGCGCGAGTTTCAGCTCGCAAATCAGCTACCCCCAAGGGATGCTGCTCAATCACGATTTGTTCTAATAAATCTCCAGGACTAATAACAAATTTTTGGTGTAAAAAGCTTGTATCTTTGTGAGGAATTATACCACCTTTACCAAACAGTATATGATTCAGGCGATCGTAAAGAGCAATCCAAACAAGTTTGTAATCAAACTGTTCTTGAAGATAAGAAATAATAATTTGAATCAGAACATCAACATCATCTTCTTCCCTCAGGCTCTGGAGGACACGCCCCAATGAAAGGATCTGCTGTTCAGCGGCTATGTTTTTTTGCGGCTGCCCCATCTGATTTATCGTTTTACATAACTTGTAATATATAAGATGCCCAGAAAAGGACTCTGAATAATATTGCCACAGCTATTAAACTAGTCACCAAAACGCTTATTAACAGGTTAATGGTGAAATACAAAAGGCTTTAATTATGAAACAACGCAACTTTCGCACTATCAAAACAAACGGAGTTAATCTCAGGACAGTTGTTGAGGGTGAAGGGCCTCTGGTAATTTTGCTTCACGGTTGGCCTCAATGCTGGTATTTGTGGCGTCACCAAATAGACCCACTTGTGGAAGCAGGTTTCAAGGTGGCTGTTCCCGACCAACGAGGTTACGGTGGTAGCGATGCTCCGGAAGAAGTTACTGGTTATGACATCATCCATTTAACTGGAGACGTTGTTGGCATTGCTGATGCTCTCGGATATGCAAATTTTACTGTTGTCGGCCATGACTGGGGTGCGCCCGTCGCTTGGAACACAGCATTACTGCATGAAGAACGAGTAAATGCCGTTGTTGGTATGAGTGTCCCCTACTCTCGTTACCCAGTGGGAGAATTGACTAAACAAGAGAACTTTGGAGATCGGTTTTGGTACATAGTCTATTTCCAAAAGCCTGGAATTGCGGAAGCTGAATTGGAAACCGACATCCGCCGTTCATTGCGGATGATTTACGCTAGTGCTAGTGGCTCCAATGCTCAAGAAATTTTCTTCAAATCTAAGCCATCAACCTCAGGTTTTCTAGATGGGTTACTTGATTCCCAGGAACAAGCATTGGGAGTAACCCAAGAGGATCTGGATTATTATGTAGAGCAGTATCAACGTAGTGGCTTTCGTGGCGGGTTAAATTGGTATCGCAACCTTGACCGGAACATGGAAATTACTCCCCAACTGGAAAATAAAAAGATATCCCAACCAGCTATGTTTATTGCTGGCGAAAAAGACGCAGTACTCCAGTTTCCTGGAATGAACTTGAATGAAATGAACAAGTTGATTCCTAACTTGAAAGAACAAGTTATCATTCCTGGCGCTGGTCACTGGGTAAGTGTGGAGTCTCCCCAAGTAGTTAATCAAGCCTTGCTGGGGTTCTTAAAAGATTTTGCGTCTTAAGCTTGTATGCCTCTTGACCTTGTATGTTAGCTAAAACCGCAATTCATCTCACACTCTCCTTACGGGTGAGATGTGAGATGAATTGCGGGTGAGTTGACGACAGTCCTGTGACCAAATTCTCCCGCTCTTAGTACAGGAAACAGGACATGGAGGAAACGAACAAATCTTATGCTATTCTCTTTTATAGCAAACAGCGTTCACTCTAATATGTTAAAAGTTGTCAAAGTCAGGTTATATCCAGATGTCCAACAGCAGCAGTCTCTAGCGCAAGCTTTTGGCAGTTGTCGTTGGCTTTGGAATTATTGCCTGAATTTGATGAACCAAACATACAAAGAAACTGGTAAGGGTTTGTCTGGATATGAAGTTAAAAAGATAATCCCGCAATTAAAGAAAGAGTATGAATGGCTGACATCAACTTATTCGCAATGCTTGCAGCAAGTTTGTTTAAATCTGGGAGTAGCTTTTAATAACTTTTTTGAAAAACGAGCTAAATACCCTAGATTCAAATCCAAGCATGGTAAACAGTCGATTCAATATCCTCAAAACGTTAAAGTTGCTGATAATTGCGTAACCCTCCCAAAAATAGGAAATGTGGCAGCAATTATCCATAGGCCGCTTGAGGGGAAAATCAAAACTGTAACGATATCCAAAAACTGCTCTAACCAATACTTTGCAGCTATTCTATTTGATAATGGTAAAGATAAACCATTATCAAATACAGAAGGCAAAGCAATAGGTATTGATCTGGGTTTAACTCACTTTGCTATTATCAGTGACGGCTCAAAGTTTGATAATCCTAGAATACTAAACAAACATGAGAAAAATCTGAAGCTAAAACAACAGCAACTATCTAGGAAGCAGAAAGGTTCTCAGAATCGAATTAAAGCCAGAAACAAAGTTGCTACAGTTCATAGAAAAATCACTAACTGCCGTGAGGATTTTCTGCACAAGCTATCACGTAGGATAGTTAACGAAAACCAAGTTATTGTGACTGAGAATCTTAATGTTAAGGGCATGATGCAAAATCATTGTTTGGCTAAGTCGATCCATCAAGTTGGATGGGAAATGTTTTGCACAATGCTTAAATATAAAGCGGAGATGTCAGGAAAAATTTATCAGGAAGTCGATAGATTTTTTCCTAGTTCAAAAACCTGTCATGTATGTCTTAATCAAGTTGGTAGTTTACCACTTGATGTAAGGTTCTGGACTTGCGAAAACTGCCAAACTAAGCATGACAGAGATATCAACGCAGCTATTAACCTCAGAGATGAGGGACTACGGATACTTCGACTACGCTCAGTACAAGTTTTGACCTCTGGAACGGGGGATAAAGCCTGTTGCCCAGATGTAAGTCGCAGTAAGGGAGGACGCAAGAAATCCACTACTGCGCTTTCTGTTGGACAGGAAGCCCACACTGACCTGACGGTACAGTGTGGGTAGTTCACTTTGAGCAAACCAAAACCCAACAAATTCGTTGGGTTTCATACCTCAACCAAACCTACAAATCTGATATTGAAACACAAATAAACTCTAATTGATTCTAAATTCTGAATTCTGAATTCTGAGTTCTGAATTCTGTTTACATAAAAGCTAATGGATATTTATCAAGTTGCAATTCGTCCACTATTTTTCAATCTGGTAAAAGCAGACCCAGAATGGTTACACCAGCAGACAATTGGCAGTTTGAATTGGCTATCACAAACAAGCACTTACCCCCCTGGAAGTTGGGTAAATCACCGTCTAGAAAAATCTTTGTGTTTATACGATTCACGCCTAGAACAAAGTTTATTTGGGCTAAAGTTTCCTAATCCCGTAGGTTTAGCGGCTGGGTTTGATAAAGACGGTGTTGCTGCTAATATTTGGGCTAGCCTCGGTTTTGGCTTTGCAGAATTGGGAACTGTAACTTTTCATCCCCAGCCGGGAAATCCTCGTCCCCGTTTGTTTCGTTTGCCATTGGATAAAGCTGCTCTCAATCGTATGGGTTTTAATAATAGCGGTGCAGCAGCAATGGCAGTAAGATTGTCACAAGAAAAACAGGAGTTAACTCGGTCAATACCCATAGGAGTAAATTTGGGTAAATCTAAGGTAACTCCTCTAGAAGCAGCCGCACAAGATTATCTGGATAGTTTTCGCCTACTTAAAGATTTGGGAGATTATTTTGTTGTTAATGTTTCTTCCCCAAATACACCGGGACTACGATCGCTCCAAGATGCTGCCATGCTCAGTGCCATCTTAGAATTATTACAAACAGAAAATTCATCACAAAAACCAATTTTTGTCAAGATAGCACCAGATTTAACATGGGAAGCGATCGCTGACATTATAACTCTTGCTAAAACCTACCAATTAGCTGGAATTATCGCCACTAACACGACTATCAGTCGCGATAAACTTAAAACTCAGGTAATTGAGCAAACTGGGAAATCACCCCAGTCAGAAGCTGGCGGAATTAGCGGCGAACCATTGCGCCATCGCTCCACTGAGGTAATTCGTTTTATTTGGCAACAAACTCAAGGACAAATTCCGATTATCGGTATTGGTGGCATTTTTTCCCCAGAAGATGCTTGGGAAAAAATTACTGCTGGTGCTAGTTTGATCCAAGTTTATACAGGCTGGATTTATGAAGGCCCACTGATGGTACGCCGAATTCTTAAAGGTTTGCTTGACCATTTAGAACAAAGCGGATTAAATTCCATCAGCGAAGCTGTGGGTTTAGAAACCAAAACTAAAAAGTAAAACTTTCAAGTTGTTTACTTTTGCCTTTTGCCTTTTTATTCTTCCACAGGGAAAAATTCTTTAGTTTTTTCCGAATATGACCAAGCGATGCCATCAGGGTCTCTGCTGCGACTCCATTCTGGAAATTCTGGGTCATTTCGTCGTTTATAAACTGTGCTGGAATAAACATTTAAGCGCTTGGCTAGTTCAGATTGAATTAGAGAGCCAAAAAGTAATTGTTTTTCCAGGGTTCGTGTAACTTCCTTATGGGTAGGCTGTGGAGGTGCTTCTGTTTCTGGTTCTTCTTCTGGTTCTTCCTCCTGTGCTATTGGTGGCGGTGGTGCTAAAAGCGATCGCGCAGTTTTGGTAACTGGTTGAGCAGGAAGTTGCTTGACAGGTTCGCTACTGTCAAGAATATTGCCTAAAATACTGCCAGTTATAAAGTAATAATACTGACTCTCGTCTTCCGAATTTACGATACTAGCCCCAAATTCCTGAGCTTTAGTATCTAAGTAGCGTTTTGCCGTTGTTCCAGGAAAATTACCCTTGATGGCCAAGTCCATTGGCGTCAGTTTGCCTTGATTTTCCCGAACTAACTGATGAAAAATGGGGTTAACTCGACGAGTCCACTGTTGCCATTGATATTCCTGCCAAAGCCTAAAAGCAATTACCAGCACAATTGCTGCTAGTAAAACTCTCCAGGTTGCAACCAGGAAAATAATCAAAAACGAGAGGGGCAAAAGTATAACGAGAAAAGCCTTACCGTTACCTTCTATGGATTTTTCACTCATGCTGATTTTTGCCAAGTGAATTTTGGAAAATTAATACTAATATATTGGCAAAAATTTGGACTTTTTTTGTATCCTTTGGCAAATTTTCTGGCAAAAACTTTTCTTAATATTGTTTTCTAGTCACCAAAACCCCACAAATTGGACACTATTAACTGAAAAAATGGCAAAAATGATTTGCTAGATTCAGATCAGAGTATAGCGATCGCCCCTGGCTACACTAATACAAATAAATTAGTTTCCCAAACACTTGACACCAAGTATTATGCATACTACATTTGTAATATAAGCAATGTTCATCATTGAACCTAAAATCCAAAATTTTCATGTAGTGGATAGCTCAGTGGCTAGAGCGCCTAAATATATCCTTTTTTCACAACTTGCCTGCAAAGGCCGACGAATTGAGGGTTATCGCCTGCCAAGCGGGAGGTCGCGGGTTCAAATCCCGCTCCACTACGCCAAATGGGGTTATAGGTAGGAGTTAGGAGGTAAGAGTTAGGAGTTGAGAATTGAGAGTTAGGAGTTGAGAATTGAGAGTTAAAAGTTTTCAACTCAAAAATTTTTAACACCAAACTCCAAATTCCAAACTCCAAACTCCTAACTCCTAACTCCTAACTCCTAACTCCTAACTCCCAACTCCAAACTCCCAACTCCAAACTCCCAACTCCAAACTCCAAACTCCAAACTCCAAACTCCAAACTCCAAACTCCAAACTCCAAACTCTAAACTCCAAACTCTAAACTCCTAACTCCTAACTCCCAACTCCTAACTCCCAACTCCTAACTCCCAACTTTATACATGTGGCGGGTAGCTCAGCGGCAGAGCGCTAAAACATCCTTGTTCACCCCTTGCCTGCAAAGGCCGACGAATGAGGGTTATCGAATAGGGTTCGAGAGGTCGCAGGTTCGAGTCCTGCTCCGCCACCCAAAACCTAATTTTGAATTGTCTTTTGGTGGGTAGCTCAATCTGGTAGAGCAATGAACGGGTTAATTACCCATAGTCCTTAGTTCACAAACTTGCCTGTAAAGGCCGACGAATCGAGGGTTATCGCCAATTCATAGGTTACAGGTTCAAATCCTGTTCCACCAGATTAAATTTTGTGTTTTTAATTTTCATGTGGCAGGTAGCTCAGCTTAGTAGAGCGCCGAAAAACATCTTTGTTCAACCCTTGCCTGAAAAGGCTGAAGAATCAGGGTTATCCCATTTTAAGCCGGATGTCACAAGTACCCTACGGAAAGCAAGCTACAAATCTTGCCCTGCCACCTTTCATTTTTGCCTGCAAAGGCCGGGAGATGAAGCAATGAATTACAATTTTTTTACTAAAAAGAAAACAACTACACCACAAAATCAACCTATCCCCGGACGGGAAGCCGAGATGATTCAAGGACGTTCCGGTGGTTGGATGTTTGATGCTGGTATTTGGAAAATGCTGCGTCGTTGTCTTTTGGTCGGCACAGCAAAAAGCACTTACTACGCTGGCAAACAAGAATTAACTGAAGATTTTGTGGCAGTTGTCAGACAAGCTGTTACTGAAAATCCCAGTCGTGTGGCGGAAGAAATTTTATACGCCAGCGATGGACGCGCCATCAATAATAGTGCGCCTATTTTAGCTTTAGTGTTGCTGTCGATGGGTGAAGCACCACAAGCAAAACAAGCTTTTGGTGAAATTTTCCCCCAAGTCGTCCGTACCGGTAGCCATTTCTATGAATGGCTGAACTACACTAAATCTTTGCGGGGATTTGGTAAGGTGGTGCGAGAAGCTGGTAAAACTTGGCTTTCACGGGAAGATGTCAAAGGTTTAGCTTATCAATTGTTGAAATATCAACAGCGTCAAGGCTTTACCCATCGGGATGCATTGCGGTTGTTCCATGTCAAACCGCCTACAGAAAATCACCGTCAACTATTTGAATGGGTAGTTAAAGGCTGGGAAGAATTGCCAACAGACATTCCCTCAGAAGCGTTGGCGCAGATTTGGTGGTATGAATGGCTGAAGCGAAACCCTACCCAAACCCATGAAGCTATTTTGCAAGGACGCTTAACCCACGAAATGGCTGCACCGGTAGGCAAAATGGACAAAGCTGCTTGGCAGTTGTTATTTCAGGAAATGCCAATAGGTGCAATGTTGCGTAACTTGGGTTCTTTGACTGAATTGGGTGTGTTGCGAACTGACGAAACTGCCAACTTAGAGCGAGTAGAAGCAGTTCTCAACAACCAAGAACATCTGCGTAAAGGTCGCATTCATCCCATTGATATTTTGAAAGCACTCAAAACATATCAATCTGGTGGTAAATTAGGACGCAGCCAAAAGACTTGGAACCCAGTTTCTAGAATTGTGGACATCTTAGAAAAAACCGTTGAACTGTCTTTTGATGTTGTGCAACCTACAGGTAAAGTGTTCATGCACGCTGTAGACGTTTCTGGTTCTATGGGTAGCTTAGTTGCAGATATGGGGCTGAGTTGTTGTGAAATTGCCACTACAATGGCACTAGTCACAGCAAAAGCAGAGAAAAACTACATGATTCGCGGCTTTGCTACGGAATTCCGGGAATTGAATATCACAGCCAAAGATAGTTTTAGTTCTGCTGTAGCCAAAGCTAGAAATCAAAACTTCGGTGGAACTGATGCATCTGTGGCTTACGAATGGATGATTAAGAATAAGTTCAAAGCAGATGTTGTCTGCTTTTGGACTGACTCAGAAAGCTGGGCTGGTTATAAGCATCCAAGTCAAGCCCTCAAGGAGTACCGCAAAAAGGTAAATCCTGAGGCTAAGGCGGTGTATGTCACCCTGACACCTTACCAAATTACCTTGGTAGATCCTCAAGATCCGCTGTCTTGGGATTTGGCAGGATTCGATCCGGGTACACCTCGCATTATCCAAATGCTGGCTACGGGTGAATTGTAGAGATTTATGGAGGATGAAGTTTTCCTTTATCCTTCATTCACTTCATGGCGGGTTACCCTTGTTCGCAACTTGCCTTTCGGGGACGAAGAATAGAGGGTTATCGGTTACATCTCCACCATTTTGGGGATTAGCGGGTTCAATTCCCGCACCCGCCTTTTTTGTTATCACGCAAAGGCGCAAAGGCGCAGAGAAGAAGGCGATTTAATTTTTGAATGGTCGTTTTTCTATTTCAGCGATGGGTAAGAGTAGGGTGTCTTCGATGTGCGATCGGATCTGTAAAACTTCCTAGTTACAATTATGCTAATTCAATCAAAAATCTTGCTATGAATGTGCTGCAAGATATTTCACTTATTTCTAGACTATGAATTGCTTTTTTTACTTCCTCTATTTTTTGCTCAAATGGCAGTTTAGTAAGTATTTTTAGTGCTTTATTTAAGTTTATTTTGCTCTCCTCAAAAGCTTCTTTACTTTCGTTGTTTTTTATAATCTGATGTAAAAATATCCCTAGATCGTGTAAGGTTATTCCCCTAAAATAATGACAACAAGCTAAAGAGAGAAGTACGTTAATCATTAATTTATCTTCTTTAACTCTTGTTGCAATCACTAAAGCTGTTTGAAAAAAATCTTGGCTGACTTTAAAACTTCTTTGGCAGTATTCAAATTCTTTGTTACTTTCTATAAGCTTCCCTTCTCTTTCGTAAATTATTCCTACTGTGTGTGTAGTTAATGCAAAATTATAAAGTGCTATGCCTAAATTACTGTAACAATCAATATATTCTAAAACCATATTTCTGATAGCTTGAAAAAAAACATTGTCTAATAAATTTGCCTCTTGTCTTAATTCCTCAAAACAACCTGCTCCATAAAACTCCATAGAATGATAAACAACTTCTAAGGCAATAGTTTCCTGTTTAGTAAGTTCTTGTTTTACTGCTATTTCTGCATTTTCGATATTTAAATACATTTGTTCTTGAGTATCATTCACTTTGGTGTAAGTAATTTTTGGGATAATTGTTTTGCAATTTTCAGATATTAATTTAGATAAAAATATTCCAGCTTTAGCATGACATTGTTTCCAATCATCTGTTAATTTAAGTCTTTCTATCGCTTCTTGGCGGATAACTTCATATAAATAGTATCCTTCCTCGTTAGACTTCACTAAAGCTGTGTTTTTTAAATCTCTGATAATTTGACGTTTATCTCGCTCATTTTGCTCATCCCAAAGCAAGTAAAAAATTCCTTCTTCAGGTATTGCAGTAACATATTGATAACGGTAACATCCTAATCTACATAAAAGCTTATAGACTTGGTAATTATCTCGTTGAAGTTTATCAAATTGATATTTAACAAGATTTTCTAAATTAGAAAGTTTTAATAAATAATCATAATTTTTTTGCCAGTAATCTTTTAAATCTCCTTTTGATGTGATTACAATATCACCACCAAGGATATACATGGCCTAAGAGGATGTTTGGAAAGTGTAAAAAAACTCCAGTAACGGTATTCTGTCAGTAGATAAAAATGCGACAGAGTTACTAG
>NZ_JACKZU010000339.1:0-9074 GCF_014222165.1 Nostoc sp. 2RC | reverse complement strand
ACGCTTGGCTAATTTTTATTTTTGGTTTAATAATTTTATTAATATATAAAATTATTGATTTCAAAAAGATGATTATTATTTTAAGTTTATGGCTTTTGTGTATTCTGACTATACCAGTATCTACATATAGAATCGGTTTAGGAGATAGTAAGATATTTCCATTAATTAATTTATTTTCCAGCAGTCCGAGTGATATTGTACTTCCTAGTCCTGTGGGAACAGCTTTGTCAAGATTTGCCCTTTGGAAAGCAGCGATTATTGAAACTATTAAAAGACCACTTACTGGTATAGGTGTAGGAGTTTTTGCAGAACATATAGGAACCAAAGTTTTTGGCCCTAAAGGTTTTCACGCACACAATATATTTTTAAATGTGCTAGCAGAAGAAGGAGTTCCGGGATTATTCATTTTTGTTAACTTTTTAGTGATAATTGCATCGAAAGTTAAACATGCTAATCCTGTGGCGATCGCTCCAATTATGATGTTTTTAGCATCTCAATTACCAGATTTTTTTGCCGAAGATTATACCTTTACAACTATTGAATTTTATTTTCTAGCAGCAGCCATCAATTCGAGGAAAATTGTGTCGTCAAATTCCCAAATGGAATCTCTGACTCCACTGCTTAGTTCTGAAATTTAATAATTTTGTCATCTTAGCTCACAGGTTAAATTAGTTGCAATGCTGAACACAAAAATGAGAAAAAAATATCATTTCCACTTAATATTTCCCAATATATTTGGTTTTAAGGGTGGTATTCAAGTTTATTCAATATTTTTGCTGAAAGCATTACAAGATTTATATCCAGAAGTTAATTATGATGTATTTCTCAAATACGATAAACACAATTTAAAACAAGAGCGAAATTTACAATTTTTAGATGTAACCAAATTTCATTATTTCGGACATTTACCAAGATTATTTCAAACTCTTTTACTTGCCATCCAAATAATCATTTTGGGTATTTGGCAACGTCCTACCATAGTTATCTCAACCCATGTCAACTATGCCACCGCTTGTTATGTTCTCAAACTAATAACAGGAATTCCATATTGGGTAGTTGCTCACGGCTTAGAAGTGTGGGAAATTGATAACAAAATTACAAAATTAGCCTTAAAAAAAGCAGACAGAATTATTAGCGCTAGTAACTACACTCGCCAGCGCTTGCTTGCAGAAACAGATATTGATTCTCAAAAAATAGTAGTTTTACCAAATACATTTGATGCTAAACAATTTCAAATAAAACCAAAACCTACTGAATTACTCAAACGCTACAATTTAAAAGATAACCAGCCTGTAATTCTCACCGTCACCCGCCTGGGACGCATGGCAAAATATAAGGGCTATGACCAAATTATTCATGCATTAGTGAAAGTGCGATCGCAAATTCCAGATGTTCGCTTCATTCTTGTAGGTAAAGGAGATGACTTACCTAGAATTAAAGCTTTAGTTAACAGCTTAAACCTGGAAGATTCCATTACCATTGCTGGATTTGTTCCAGATGAAGAATTGCGCGCTCATTACAATCTCTGCGATGTTTTTGCTATGCCTAGTAAAGGAGAAGGATTTGGTATTGTTTATCTCGAAGCCTTAGCTTGTGGCAAACCCGTATTGGCTGGTAATCAAGATGGTTCTGTAGACCCATTAGCCCAAGGTAAATTGGGATGTTTAGTTGACCCCGATAACATCGAAGAAATTGCTGACAAGCTCATTCAAATCTTGCAAGGTAATTACTCTAATTCAGTGGTTTATCAGCCAGAATATCTGCGACAAAAAACTCTTGAAGCTTATGAATTTAGCCAGTTTCGCACCAGATTAGCCAACTTATTTGGTTTAGTAGAAAATAAGGTCGGGGTAACAGTTCAGAAGGCAGAAGTCAGAAGACAGAAGCCAGAAGACACCCACACTTAAAAACGTGGATTGAAACAAGGAGTGCCACTTACTATTAGCTTAGATTGGTGAAAATTTCAGAAAATAATTATGTAGAACGATTTGAAAAAACCAAACTATGTAAATGAATGTAAAAAGCTTGGCATTTAGTTCGTAGTAAGGACTAAAGTCCTTACTACAAACCTTTAATTATTTACACCATTCTACTTATGTAGTTTGAAAAATGCAAGATTCAGTGTTTGTTATATTTCTGGTTTTTGGTTTTATTTGGGTTTTGATGGGAGTTGTAGGCTGGATTGCGTTTTTAAAATCTGAGGGTGAAGAAATTAAGTTTGGCAAGTGGGGACTTGTAGTTGCTATCCCAATCTTAATACCAATAATTTTTACTCTGATTATTGGTGTCTTCTATCACTAATTCAAGCAATTAAATACGGTAACTATGTAAATCAAAACAAACTAGGCTCAAACCCTGATTAGCCTATTGCCATTTAACTACTAATTGCACTTCTGACGAGAATTACTGTACTTTCTACACCAGAGGCGATGGCTTCTGGAATATTACCTTGAATTGCCTGCTGCAACAATCCCTCGCGGGAGGCTCCCAAAACTACGACATCATAACCTTCAGTTTTCACTAATTTAATCACACCTTCGGCAACTGAATTAGCTTGTACTGGTACACCAACAACAGTATTAGATAATTTGCGGCGGCGCATTAACTCACGTATGGCATTTTCTAAAACTGCCATGTTTGGCTGCAACTGGGATGGTTTAAACACCTGTGTCAGACGAATTTTGGGGTTATTCCCCAAGGTGACTAAAGCCGGGAGTAATTTAATCGCTACTTGTGAATTAGGGCCGCCAGCCATCGGAACTAACCAGCTGTTAAAGGAGTGGGGAGAGGAAGGAGACGCGGAGAGTGGGGGACGCGGTGACGCGGAGAGTGTTTGTGATAAATTCCTGTTGTCTTTGCGTCTGTTTGTCCCTGCATCTTGGTGAGTTTTGCCTAACTTGACTAAAACTACTTCGCAAGTGGCTTGGCGAATTATGGTGTCTACAACGTTGCCGAAAATGCGTCCTGGAGTAGATGTGTTACCTTTCCACCCCATTAATAGTAGGTCAATGTGTTGTTCGTTAATTGCCTCTAAAATTGCCTGGGCGACATCGTGGGTAACTCGAATTTGTGTGTGCAGGGGAATTCGCCACTTTTTTGCTAAGACTTCTGCTTTACGGAGGAGACGACGACTTTTGGCTGTTCTTACTTGTGTTTCTGATGGAGAACTGTGGCGCGATACTAGTATTACTTGTATGCACTCTATTTCATAATGGCGATCGCGGGCAATGGCTGTTGCCATTTGCAACAATATACCTGCTGTTTCCGGGTTAGCTATGGGTACTAATAATCTACCTCTACCAATGCTGGGCGATCGCGTTTGATAAACTACATAAGAAGGTTCTGGACGCAGTTTCGGTTTTCTGTCATCACCATTGAGATGATCTGCTTCCGCCCGAATGATATCTGCACGGGTAATAATCCCAATGAGTTTTCGTCCATCCACCACTGGTAAGCGACTGATTTGATAGCGATCGAGTAAATACAAAACATTGCTCAAGCTGTGGATTGGTGTTACTGTCATTGGGACAGGCGTCATAATTTCTTTTAAAGAAATATCGTTGGCTAAATTGCGTTCGCGAATTTTTAGCAAATCTGTTTGCGTGACAATTCCTACTAATTTATTAGCTTCTACTACGGGAAAACCCCGATGATGGGAACGGCTAAAAGCTTGCATAACTTCTTCTAAGCTCATCTCTGCGTCCAGAGTTTCCACCCGTTCTTGCATCACATCTTTGGCAGTTAACTTAGTTAATGCTCCCTCCACAGCAATTTCTTGGCTGAGAGTAATACCTTTCAATTCCAAAAGTTTCTCGTAAAGGGAACCAGGTATCACCTTATCTGCAACCAAGTAAGCTGCTACACAAACAATCATCAAAGGTAGTACCAGATTGAAATCTGTAGTCATCTCAAACACAATCACAATTGCTGTGATTGGCACCTTAGAGACAGCACTAAAAAATCCACCCATACCCGCCAGAGCATAAGTAGTGGGGGAACCTCCTCCCGTGATGTAGAACTCAAACACTCCAATGATGTGTCCCAAACAAGAACCCAAAATCAGACTAGGAGCGAATAAACCCCCCGGCGCTCCTGAACCAAATGCTACCAGTGTAAGGATGAATTGTGCCCCAAAAGCGATCGCTGCTACCGAGGGATGGGCTACTCCAGTCATGACATATTCTCTTAAACCAGTATTATCCCGGAAAGAAGCTGGTAGCATTGCCACCACAACACCAGAGATAAATCCAGCCAAAGCCACCCGTAGCGGTAAACTAATATGCAATCGTTGATAACATTTAATACTAAATATAATTCCCCGATTAAATAATGCACCGAATAAACCCGCCAAAATACCCAACACCAGGAAAAAAGGAATTTCAGGGATAGAAAATTGACTAGTAGATTCCACCAATTGCAGGTTCAAATCGAAACTGCCACCACCTAAAAGCCGGGATATCACCCCACCAATAAAGGAAGCGATAATCGCAGTTCCCAGAGTCAGCCCCGACAAATCGTGGAGTAACTCTTCCACGATAAATAAAACACCAGCAATGGGGGCATTAAAAGCAGCCGCCAAACCCGCCCCCGCCCCCGCTGCAATCATTTGCCGCCGATGATCTGGAGAAGTGGGAACCCACCGACTCATCCCTGCTGCCAAACCAGCCCCCACTTGCACAGTGGGGCCTTGGCGTCCCAGAGTCATACCCGAACCGATAGCAACGATGGCACTGAGTAACTTTACACCAGCCACACGCCAAGATAACCTGATGGGTACATTAGCCAGACTGGCTTTAACTTGGGGGATACCGCTACCAGAAGCCTCTGGTGCCAACCTTTCCACCAAAGTACCAGCCACAAACCCCAGCACAAGACCAACCATCGGCAGTGCCAGCCATACAGGTAACAGTCTAGTACTTTGGACTCGCCACGTCCCCAGCCATCCCGAACCCACTTTCAGCAACACCGCAGATAAAGCCGCAACCAAACCGATAACACAAGCTTCAGCGATCGCCAAACCTCTTCTAGGCTGCCACCAAGTGCGAAAGCGCTGATTGAGGATAGGATGAGACATAAAGGATTGGGGAATAGGGATTGGGGAGCAGGGGAGCAGTGGAGATAGGGGAAAGGGTAAAGGGTAAAGGGTAAACGGATAAATTTAACCTTTCCCCCTTACCCCTTTCCCATTCCCCATTCCCCATTTAATTACTTCTCCCAGTGGTAGATAATCCTTCCACTATGAGAGATGGAGTATAACAAGAACCATTCCAATCAGCATCGTTGCCGAGTGTCACTGATTGCTTGAGAGCTGCGTAGACATTACCTGCCACCATAGTATCCTTAACGCGTCCAATTACATGACCATTTTGGACGCGGTAGCCTAAATCAACGTTGATGGAAAAATCTCCAGAAATACTGCCGCCATTACCCAACATTTGATCCACGATTAAGCCATCATCCAACTGTTCAATCAACTCTTGTAGCGATAACGATCCTGGTTGGATGAGAAAATTAAATAAACCAGGGGTGGGATAGCTGCCTAAACTAGGGCGAAAACCATTTCCAATGGTGTGAGTATTTAATTGCTGACCGGTGGTGCGATCGCCATAGAAATTCTCTAAAGTTCCGTTTTGGATAAATACTAAAAATTGAGTCGGAGTGCCTTCATCATCAAAAGGGCAACTGTAAGGGCCGGCTTGGGGATCTTGGTAGACGGTGAGGCTTGGTGCTATGACTAGGTTACCCAAGCGTTCTGCCCAAGGTGAAGCTGCTTCTAAAACTCGTTTACCATTCAAAGCTGCTTGCACAGTACCCCAAAGCATATCGGCGGCTTTAGAAGTAAACAAAACTGGGACGCGGCGATTGGGAGATGAAACATTTTCTTTTGCCCAAATTAATCGCTGTAAAATTTGGTTAGCCAATTTGTCTGGATGAAGTTCTCCGCGCTGGGTTTGACCATCAGAAACACTTAAAAAATCATCACCCCGCACCCATTCCGCCGAGATATAGCAACTGAGGGTGGTGTCAGTGTAGTGGCAATCTAAACCTTTAGTATTGACTAGCCTGGTGGTTTCAACATCACATTCCCAATCACCATTGCAGACAACATCAGGATAGGCATCGCGGATAAGGGCGATGGCTTCCTTGCCCCAATCCACCATCACCTCTATTGGCACACTTTCCCCTAAATCTGGGTAAGATGGCTGAAAATTAGAGCCTAACTCCACTGCTTCCGGCTGATTTAGTTGGCTCAAAGCCAAAGCTTTTTCCACCATCACTTGGGCTGGGACAGAACCGTAAGCCACCGTTAGTCCTGGACGCCCATTTCGCCAAAGCCGCAGCGCTGTACCTTCAGATTGGCTGGTTTCTAGCTGCTTGAGTCGGTTTGCCTCAAAAAAAACTGGACGAGAAAGAGAGTGTGATTGATACACCTCAGCTGCTTCCGCACCAGATTTGATCGCTAGTTCCAGCAGTTCTTCTGCTAGTGTATCTTTTGACAAATTTTCAGAACCCATGACCCTTAGTGAATTGTGGATTTTGAACCGCATATCAACGCCAACAGACGCAGATAATTATCCAAAAAATCATCAGCCCCTTTTTGCAATTGCAATTTTCAACCACAGATCGACGCTGATAGACGCAGATAATTATCCCAAATCATTGTCATGTCTCAACGTTTCTTATGCGATCGCAATTTTTGGGCATTGGGCAAGGGGCATTGGGCATTGGGCATGAGGCATGGGGTATGGGGAGATGAGGAGGATGAGGGAGATGGTCTGAGGGGCAGAAGAGAATAATAATTCCTTAGTCAACAGTCATCAGTCAACACTCTCAATGCGCTATGCCCTATGCCCTATGCCCCACTCCCCATTCCCCATTTTCAAAGACTAACCTCTTGCAACAGCCAAAAACCAGCAAATGATTCCGCTTGGGGATTGGACTGTACGCCCAGAAAATGCACTCCATTGGCTTTTTGCTTGGCTTCTTCAAAACCTTTAGCTTCTGCTAAAGTTTGAGGCTTTTTGATGTTTGCCACAATCCAGCTTTCACTCACACCAGTTTCTAAAAGCAATTTCGTCTCTTGATTGGTGTCAACTCTCAAAAAAGCCAACTCTAAACCAGACATCCAACCCGCCAACGGTAAGGCTCTAGGTGAGAAAAATAAAACACCAGGAATACGGGTTTCAGGTGATACTTGTGCCAACTCTAGCGGGAAAGCTTCTCCAAAGCTAATTTCCCACTCTGACATTTCTGCCAAATCCTCGGCAGCTAAGCTCACAAATACCCACTGCTGTCCTTCCAAAGCATCTGGTAAACGTTGCGGCAAAGGTTTCTCTAACCGGACAGAGGGATTAGTACCTCCTTGATACCCTGGTTCTTGAGGATACACGTCCTGCATCCGCTGTTGTAACCATTGGTTGAGAATTAAAGTACGGCGGCTTGGCTGGGCGGGAATTCCCAAATCTTGGCAAGCTTTCGTAATCATATTGTTCATTTGGCGGCGGAAAAAGCGAATTTTAATTGGCGCTTTTCCAGCTTGGTTAATAGCTTCTTGCAATGCAGTCCGCAACCAGCCCGAATTTACCTGGCTACTGGGGCAATATTGAGCATAGCGAAACAAAGAATCTGCTTGTTTATTGACATCCAAAGGACTTTCACAGACTAAGACTTCCCAAACTTTTTTTTGATTGTCGTCCAAAATCGGACGAGAGTAAAAATCGATTTCCCAAATATTGCCCATGTTTGACTGTAAAAACCTGGTTGTTATGTTTTGCTGATATCTCGATCATACGAGTGTTAGGTCAGCATGGGGAATAAGGGAGTAGTGAGTGGGAGGCAGGGGAGGCAGGGCAATACGGTTCGGATAAGCACTATGAACTTCCGTTGTGGTCTGGGAAAAGGTTAAGGGGTAAGGGGTAAAGGATGTATTTGAAACCTCTTTCCCCGAACCGTATTAGGAGGCAAGGGGAGCAAAAATATTTATCTCAAGCCTATTTTTGAATATCTGGCTTTATCGCTGAATATCTGAAGTTCGCCTTTTTATCCAACAGAAATCGCTGTATTCCTTAAGAGTTTCCTTGCCTAAATAAATAACTTATTTTGCACGATCGCTTATCTAGTTTGGATACTGAAATTAGGAGTTGTAAAGTCCATAGATTTAATAGGATTTACGCAAAAATTCTCTGAAACTCTTATTTCTTTGTGTCCTACCCTGCGGGAAGCTACTGACGCTCCTTCTCTGCGAGACGCTGCGCGAACGTCGCTACCGCTTCGCTAATGTGTCTATGCGTCCTTTGCAGTTTGTTTTTTCATGATTTCCCGTAAGTCCTGTTTAATTTTCCTTGGTCGCATCTCAATCATTTCCTACGGTTAATCCAAACAGCTCTCAAACCAGCGGCTTTGGCTCCATAATAGTCATCGACGATGCTATCGCCAACATGCCATGCGCCTTCTGGAGGACATTTATGTTTCTTTAAAGCAATAGCAAAAATTTCCGGATCGGGTTTAGCTGCACGCACCTGGGTAGAAATAGTTATAGAACTAAAAAACTCTCTCAATCCCAAACTTTGCAATACAGAATAAATTCGAGAGTCAAAATTAGACAAAACTCCTAAACTAATTCCCAACTGTCGCCAATTAATTAAAGCTGGTAGGACATCAGGATAGACAAACCAAGGTTCGCCAGTTCCAAAGTGAATGTAAAGTTCGCTAAAAAAAGCCGAAAAGTCAGAAAATTGCTTGAGAACTCCTGCACTTTCAAAAGTATTCAAGGCAATTATCTTCCACCAATCAAATTCACGCTGGGGAATATCTTGCAATTCTGCATCTGGAAATATGGGCGGTGGCGAAGCTTTAAAACTTTGGATAAAGGTTTTATTTAATGTTTCAGGGGAAACCGTAACGCCGAATTCCTCAGCTATTTGACTATAAACTTCACCCACACTGCCTTTGACATCAAACAGTGTGCCCACAGCATCTAAAAAAATAACTTTCGGTTGTTCCATAATGGGGACTGGGGAATGGGGACTGGGGATTGGGGATTGGGGACTGGGAATTGGGTCTTAGTTATTCTC
>NZ_JACKZU010000338.1:0-9246 GCF_014222165.1 Nostoc sp. 2RC | reverse complement strand
CTCCCACACCTCCCACACCTCCCACACCTCCCACACCTCCCACACCTCCCACACCTCCTGCTTGCCCCATGCCCAATGCCCTATTGTTCAATAATCGGTGTACGCAGATCTTCTACTAGGGCTTGAATTTCTGCTGGTGGAGGTGGTGTGAGGCGAGAAACTATTAGGGTGACTATGAAGTTGATCATCATGCCCAAAGTACCGATTCCTTCGGGAGAAACACCAAAAAACCAGGGTTGGACGCCGCCAAATTTCACGCTGACAATGTAAATGATGGTGAAAATTAAACCCGTCAACATTCCGGCGATCGCACCTTCAGCGTTGGTGCGTTTATCGAAAATTCCCAGAAAAATTACTGGAAAGAAGCTAGCAGCAGCTAAACCAAAGGCAAAAGCTACTACTTCGCTGACAAATCCCGGCGGATTTACTCCAAAATATCCGGCGAGGACGAGGGAAAAACCTACCATGATGCGTCCCACAAATACCCGTTTTTTTTCTGAAGCGGTGGAATCTATTATGCGGTAGTAGATATCATGGGCGATGGAACTGGAAATTACCAGTAATAAACCGGATGCTGTGGACAAAGCAGCAGCCAAGCCGCCAGCCGCAACTAAACCAATCACCCAAGGAGGAAGGTTAGCTACTTCTGGGGTGGAAAGCACAATAATGTCTCGGTCGATGTTAATTTCGTTGGTGTCTTTTTTGGGAGTCAACTGAAAACGACCATCTTTATTTTTGTCGTCAAAGCTTAGCAGTTTAGTTTTTTCCCATTTAGTGGCCCAGTCTAGTTGTTGCACTTGTGTAACTGTCTGATTGTGTAGGGAATCAATCAGGTTATAACGGGCAAACATAGAAAGGGCGGGAGCCGTTGTATAAAGAATGGCAATAAATAACAGTGCCCAACCAGCAGAAAAGCGAGCAGCACGTACGCTCGGTACTGTATAGAACCGCACTATAATATGAGGTAAGCCGGCTGTACCTACCATCAAGGCAATGGTGGTAAACAGTACATCCAACATAGTTTTGTTAACAAATGGCTCAGTATATTGCTTAAATCCCAAGTCAAGCTGGATTTGATTGAGTTTATCCGCAACGTTACTGAAGGTAAATGCAAGTTGGGGAATGGGATTGCCGGTGAGAAACCAGGCGATGGCGATCGCTGGAATTAAGTAAGCAACAATCAACACTCCGTACTGGGCTACCTGCGTCCAGGTGATGCCTTTCATACCTCCCAACACAGAGAAAAAGCCGACGATTATCATACCGATAATCACGCCTGTGTTGATATCTACTTGTAGGAAGCGACTAAAAACAATGCCCACACCCCGCATTTGACCTGCAACGTAGGTGAGGGAAACGAAAATAGCTGCAATTACAGCCACCAAACGAGCGATATTAGAGTAGTAGCGATCGCCTACAAAATCTGGCACTGTATACTTACCAAATTTACGCAGGTAGGGAGCTAACAATAATGCTAGTAGTACATAGCCACCAGTCCAGCCCATTAAAAAAATAGAACCGTCGTAGCCCAAAAAAGAAATCAGCCCGGCCATTGAAATAAACGAAGCTGCGGACATCCAGTCAGCAGCAGTAGCCGCACCATTAGCAATTGAAGGTACTCCCTGACCTGCAATAAAAAAATCTTTGGAACTTTCCACTCGTGATTGCCAACCAATATAAATGTAGACAACGAAGGAAAGTCCAACTAAAACAATAGTCCAAATTTCAACTGACACAGTTTTTCCTCACTTCCTGAGATTGTATTCGTCTTCTTGCTTGCTGGTATTGTATTTGCGGTCTAGTTTGTCCATTTGGAACGCATAAATGAAAATCAATCCCACAAAAGTCAAGATCGATCCTTGCTGCGCCATCCAAAAGCCAAAGGGTACGCCAAAAAATCGTATTGTATTCAAAGGTTGAACCAACAAAATGCTGAAAACGAGAGAAACCAATGCCCAGACAATTAAAAGATTGCGAATTAAAGCAGTATTAGCACGCCAATAAGAACGGCGCTGATTTTCATTCATTGTTATTTATGGTCACTGTGTTAGTGCATCAAAGATAATACCAAGAAGCCGTTATTCTGCTGTAAGATACTGTATTAATTTTTATATTTAATTTAATGGAAAATATTTAATTTTAAGTACAAAGAATCCTCTAATCACTCTAATTAAATCTTTTCTAACTGTGAAATTTTATTAACAAACACTCCAATAATCAGCAGTCAGCAATCTCAATCATAATTACTATACCAAATATTTAAAAAACTTTACGTATTAATTACCAGGAAACTAACACCAGTAAATGCTATTAAATGTTTTGATGGTAGATATATCAGCAACTAGCCATCAATTAACTAAGTTACTTTTTTCTATAAAAAGATACCAAAACTTACTGTATTGTTTACGTAGTTAATTTAATAACATTAATTATCAGCATTTGCTGATTGTATAAGTGGCTCATACTAATTTTTAGTAAATCATGATACTAAAATTACGCATTTAGATGAGATTTTCATCATGAATGCGAGAAAAGCTTACTGAAACATGACATTGGTAAAAATATCTCTGAAAGAATGCGAAAAGCATCAATCTAAGTTTGTAGATAGAGATCGATCTACAAAAGTGAGATGCACCTTTTAACTTAGCCCTCAAAAAGCCGAAATTTTAACTTCTACCACACCACAAACCGCATATATGTTTATTGAAACGCTATTCACAGAGCCGATTTATTTTTTTAGAATCATTATCATTGTCATATTTTCCATTACTTTACACGAACTTGCTCACGGCTGGGCTGCAATGAGTCAAGGAGATAACACTCCACAAAAAACTGGTCATCTCACCCTCAACCCTGTAGTTCACATGGGCAAGGAATCGATTATCTTTCTCTGTCTCATGGGTATAGCCTGGGGACAAATGCCAGTCAACCCTTCTAAATTTCGCTCTCGCAAGCTAGGCAATATTTTGGTATCCGCAGCTGGGCCATTATCAAATCTCACCTTAGGCATTATATTTATTTTAGTGATGAAACTTCTCGCTAATTTAAATTTTTCAGCTCTCTTTAGTATCGAGTTTCTTTACTTAGCGGCCCGGATAAATTTGATGTTATTTCTATTTAACCTCTTGCCAATTCCACCCCTTGATGGCTTTCATGTCTTCAGTGAAATTTTTCCCAAATTCAAGCCATTAGAGAATAGCTACTTCCGACTATTTGCAATGATGTTGCTATTTATAATTCCCGAATTTGGCATAGGGTTGAGTGATATTGCTAACTTAGTTATCCAGTCAATGCTTGGAGAATCAATAAGTTTTTAGTTGAATTGAAATCTGACATATAGGACTTACGCAACGCCGATATTGTCATTGCGCCTGTAACGAAGTTTAGGGAAGCAATCCCAGCGTTAGGGGGGATTACTTCCCTATCGCTCGTAATGACGGAATTACGCTATTTTTGCATAAGTCCTGACATAAAATGATGTAAATAACTAAAGGTTTGTAGTAAGGACTTTAGTCCTTATTAAATGACTAAAGTCCTTATACCAATTCTGTATGAAGATGCGCCAAACTATATGAGAAAAGTAGACGCGGAGCGGCTTGCCGCAGGCTACCGCAAAGGGCGCATTCGCGCAGCGTCTCGTCAGAGAAGGACACAAAGAAAGAAAGAAAATTTTGCCCAGCCTCACAAAGAAATAGTATTACTACTAACTAAGGAACTTCCAAGAAATTAATTACCACTACTTGTGGGGTGGACATCTTGTCCGCCCTTGGCTTGGGGCGGGCGAGACGCCCACTTCACAAGAAGTAGTTGATTATTTTTTTATTTGCAAGTCCCTAAATAACAAGTTTCCTTGCCTTCACAAAGGATATTTTTTAACATCAAGCGTATTGCTCTGACGCTACATTTATAAATGATTTAATATCGGCGTATTTTTGCTGTAATATTCAGTTTTCGTATAGATGCCGATAATACTATCACCAACTGCAAAAAAAGTACCTTGTTGCTCATTTTTAGAAAACTGCAAATTTGGGTATTTGACAGCAGCTTCTTCAGCAGTCATAGCTTTTGCTGACATGTTTTCTGGCAATACTCCACTACACCCGATATAAAATACCAAAGGAGAAATTTTGCCTTGGTAGATTTTTTCTGCATATTCTTCTAGTTGGGTATTTGCTGCTGTTAATGCTGCAACCATTTCTTCTTTATCGATTTGCTTACCAGCTTGTTTATCCTGCAACAACTTTGCCAAAGTATCAGCACCAACTTTCTTTAGAATATCTGCAACTACGCCATTTTGCTCAAGCCCCAGAAAATCATCAAAAATCGGTTTCATCAACTCATCCACTTTCGTAATTTTGGTGCGTGATGAAATTAGCCTTTGTCTAACAGCAAGATTTTGATTAAATGCCATCTCAAAACTCGCTTTGGTGATAAGTTCTTGAGTGTGCTTATCATAAAAACGATACATTCTATTCAAAAATTTATTAGCTGAATGCAATTTGCTGAAGTTCAGGATATCTTGACTACCGATGTCAATTTTATAGCTCAATCTGGATTCCACAGTTCCATTAATTAAAGCTGTATGAATATCTGTATATTCATTAGTTGTGGGAAAGTTGATGTAGATATTTTTGGAAAGATAATGTTTTTTGAATTCATCTAATTGTTCCGCAATAAATACATCTGATTCTCTTTTTAAATGAGCAGAAATAATACTAATAAGTACTTTAATTTCTGCTAATTGATTGAATAGTCCATCAATGTTGCTGTAATAGATATCAGTAGCCACAAGGGGCAAATTATCTAGCTGGATAGTATATTCAGTACGAAAGTCAAAATTTTTCGCATTTAACACACCTTTTTCTTTAAGCAAATCAAAGGCTTTTTTACTGCTAATTTTAACTTGTAAAGATTTGACGTTGATTTTTCCATCACTGACAATGGTATAGCTGTTAAAACTATTGAGGTTGTTGACTAATAAACCTGCTACCTCAAGAGTGGGAGTTTGGTCTGCCGATTTAGCAAGTTTGACTTTTCGTTTAATCAGCATATTGATAGTAGCGGTATTGCGATTAAAGTGAAATTCGCCCATACCAACATACTCTGCTTTATCTACATTTTCCGTTTGCAACCAAGGTTGAATTAGTTCTCCATTTGTGTCTCTCACACCCCGAACACGCTTGACACTTGTTCTTTGATAATGTTCTTGCAGGTGCTTGATGTTGACAATAATATTGTGGCGATATTCTGTAAAAATTTGGATGAGTTCTACTAAAGAAATTTTATTAGTTTCCATGTTGTCTCCTTCCATGAAATTGATGTGTATATATGCAATTTAAAATGTAAAAAATCGAGACAAAATACTCCAAAAATCATGTAAAATTTATGTTAAAATTGGCAAATAAGGTAATTTTAAAAAATAAATTATTGTGCTTCAAGTTGTTGAAAGTTCACTGTAAACCGTCAATAGCAAATTAGATTCAAAAACTAGCCATCAAACACATTCTGTTGAAACTTTGGGCCTTTCCAGGTCACATACTCACTGGATATTCATATTTTATAGTACAATTGTACTATAAAATTTCTAATTTGTCACGTCTAGCATTCATAGGACTGACGCTAGAGGTCTGTCTCATTAGTTGTGAAAGGTTCGTAGTAAGCACTTTAGTGCTTAAAAATCAAGGACTAAAGTCCTTACTACGAACATTTTTAATAAATTCCAGTTAAAGCCTTGACTGTTAACTGTTAACGGTCAACAATCTTCTATAGAATATTTTTTTATTTGCAAATCCCGTATATTATCTAGTTGGGCAATACGAGTCTGGGATTCAGGATTCATCGTCTGACTTGTTTTGTATTTGTGTATCTATCTTCAGGCGTTTAGTATCTTTTTGACGCTTCTTTTCTTTCCATCTGCCTGTTTTGCGTGCTGCTTCTGTTAAAAGATACTCAATTTGCGCGTTAACACTCCTTAATTCGTCAGCAGACCATTTTTCCAGTACTTCGTATAATTCAAGGTCTAAACGCAGTAAAAACCGTTTTTTCTGGCTCATCTTTTATACCAATTTCCTAAAATTTGGCAACCAATTCAAACCTTGAATCCTAGATACAATGTGAATTGCTTAATTATGAATTATGAATTGATATTAGGTGTAAAGGCTACCAGTGTTAATTACTGGTTGAATGTTTTGTTCTGAGGTTAAGACAACCAGCAGATTGTTAATCATAGCGGCTTTGCGTTCATCATCCAAGTCAATAATTTGCTGTTCGCTTATCCGTTTGAGTGCTTCATCAACCATTCCCACTGCACTTTCAACAATTTGCCGCCGTGCATCAATCATTGCTTTGGCTTGTTGACGACGCAACATCATTTGAGCAATTTCTGGGGCGTATGCAAGGTGAGAAAGTTTTGCTTCTAATACCTCAACTCCTGCAACTTCAAGTCTGGCTTGCAATTCTTTTTGCAAGAAAAGCGCAATTTCATCTGGTACTGCACGCAATGAAGGAATTGATTGTTCATCAGGTGCGTCATAGGGATAGCGAATTGCTAAAGTACGTATCGCTGTTTCGCTTTGGATAGCGACAAATTGCTCGTAGTCATCAACTGCAAATTTAGATTTGGCTGGTTCTATTACTTGCCATACTATGACAGCCGCAATTTCGATTGGACTACCTTGAGCATCGTTGACTTTTAATATTTTGCTGTTAAAGTTGCGAACTCGTAAAGATACCTTGCGTTTATCAGTAAAAGGATTAGTCCACCAAAACCCTGCTTCTTGAATCGTACCAACGTAACGTCCGAAAAATACTAATACTATTGCTTGATTTGGCTCGACTGTTAAGAAACCTGATAGTGAGGGAATGACTACTGCGATGAGTGTCGCTCCTAACCATGCACCTATTTCTGCTAAATCGGCAAAATCTCCCACCCTCAGGCTTCTACCTAAGACTTCTAATAATTGCTGTATTGTTGACCAAACCTGCCAACTGCCAAAAATGGCTAAAGCTAAGACTATGCTCAAAGCTATGAAGCCGTTGATTTTAAAAGCAGGAAATTCTCTGATTTGGTGCTTCATTGTCTATTCCTACAAATTTTTTGATAATAAAATGATATCATTTTGATTTCAAAAATTAGGAATTTAACAAGAGGTGGAGACGTTGCATTGCAATGTCTCTACATTTTTTTTAGGCTAAACTGTTTGCTGCTGTTGAGGTGACAATCTGACGTACTTGGGCATCGGTTAGACCTTTCTTTGCACTCAACATCAAGGCTATGACTCCGGCAACGTGGGGAGTTGCCATTGAGGTTCCGTCTTTAAAGCCATAGCTGTTACCTGGTAATGTGGAGTAGATATCGACTCCTGGAGCTGTGACGTAGGGGAGTGTAGTTGTTCCGGCTTCGTTGGAGAAGTAAGCCATATCTTGATACTTATCAATTGCCCCAACAGCTAGCCCCCAGTTCTTGGCATAACGGGCAGGATAAATAGGTTCGGAACCGCTAGAATTACCTGCTGCCATGACAACAATTACACCTTTGCTAGCAGCATATTTAATGGCTGATTCGATTTCGCTGTTGGGTTCATCGCCGCCTAAGCTGAGGTTAATGACATTAGCTCCGTTATCCACGGCGTAACGAATGCCTTTAGCTACCCCACTATCTTCGCCAGAGCCACTATCACCAAGGACTTTCACTGGCATAATCTTGGCATCATAAGCAATACCTGTAACACCGACACCATTTTTGACTCCGGCGATGGTGCCAGCGACATGGGTGCCATGACTATTGACATCTAGGGTGTTGTTGTTATTGCTGTCGAAGTTCCAGCCATAGACATCATCAATGTAGCCATTGCCATCATCATCTTTGCCGTTGCCAGCAATTTCTTTGGTATTCTTCCAGATATTATTGCTCAAGTCTGAATGATTGCGATCGACGCCGGTATCTAGCACAGCGACCACAACACCCTTACCTGTATATCCCTTTGCCCAGACCTCTGGAGCTTTTACGAGGTCGGCTCCCCAATCATTACCGCCAAGGTTAGGAACATCAGCAAAGGTAGTCTGACCAAGGGCTTTAGCCACTGCTGCTGCTGCATTAATTAAGCCATAACCATCGGTGGTGTCATAACCGATATTTTTGATGATGGTAATGGCTTTGGCAACAATGTTGTTAGATTCATTGCTTTCAGCAATATAGTTACTACCATCAACTTGATACAATATGTAGTAGCTACCCCCGGCAATAGTTTTGCTAATTTGAATTGAAAATGCTTCGTTGATGTAACTTCCAGATGCAATACTGCTGGTGTATTCAGAATTTAATAAGATATCTTCATTGCTGACAGTTTTATCTTTAGATAAATAAAGCTTGGTGTAGCTATAACCAGCATTACCAGCGCCTTGATTTTTCACTTGATAGCTAATTTGAATATTGCTACCCGTTGACGCACTAGTGGGATTAACAGCATTTTGGATAATTAAATCAGCTTTCTTAATGGCGATCGCTTTAGCCACAATATTATTATTTTCATTACTTTCGGCGATATTGTTATTGCCATCAGCTTGATATAACAGATAATAATTCCCTACAGCGATGCTATTATTGATGTTAATTGTAGTTGTTGAACCGCTAGAAGCACCCGCAGCTATTGAATTAAAAAAGTAGTCAGAACCTAAATAAATATCATCGTTGCTTAAGGTTGTATTTGTTGAAAGATAAAACTTTGTTTGCTGATACCCTGCACTACCCGTGCCTTGATTTTTCACTTGATAGCTGACTTCAATACTTTCGCCCACTGACCCTACACTGGGATTAACAGCATTTTGGATAATTAAATCAGCTTTCTTAATAGCGATCGCTTTAGCAACAATATTATTATTTTCATTACTTTCGGCAATATAGTTATTACCATCAGCTTGATATAACAGATAATAATTGCCTACTGCAATACTATTATTGATGTTAATTGTAGTTGTTGAACCGCTAGAAGCACCCGCAGCTATTGGACTGAGATAATCAGAACCTAAATAGATATCATCGTTGCTTAGGGTTGTATTTGTTGAAAGATAAAACTTTGTTTGCTGATACCCTGCACTACCCGTGCCTTGATTTTTCACTTGATAGCTGACTTCAATACTTTCGCCCACTGACCCTACACTGGGATTAACAGCATTTTGGATAATTAAATCAGCTTTCTTAATAGCGATCGCTTTAGCAACAATATTATTATTTTCATTACTTTCGGC
>NZ_JACKZU010000337.1:0-9246 GCF_014222165.1 Nostoc sp. 2RC | reverse complement strand
GATAAGGGGCGGGGGAAAGGGGAAAGAAAAAACCTTTAACCTTTACCCTTTAACCTTTTCCCAAATCCAATTCCGAGTTAGAAATCTTTAACCGAGCAGTATTGAGCTGGGGTCTGACCAGAGACTCCAGTTTCACCTTCAAATTTTTTCGCTCTCAGATAAAACCGCCCTACTAAAATTAGACTGGAAATTGCTGGAGCCAAAATTAAACCGTACCATAAACCAGTTCCTCCCCATCCTAAAATTATTCCCATTAGATAACCTCCACCCAGCCCAACACCCCAGAAAGACGATGTGTTAATTATCATAGGTACGCGGGTATCTTGCAATCCTAACAAAGCCCCAACCGTAACTCCTTTAAGACTAGAAAAAACTTGGTAGACTGCAACTAATTTTAGGAAATTTATTGCCTGAGTAATTGCTACGGCATTATCGGGATTATTAATGTCCAAATAAAGGGTAGCAATGGATTGGGAAAACAGTTCAAAACCTGTTGCTACAACGAAGGCAAACAAGGCGCTTAAACTAAGATTAACAAAGGTTGCCCTCATTACTCCCTTGGGGTTTTTCTCTCCCATCATTTGCCCTACTCTGGCCGTAACCGCGTAAGAAATTGCCATTGAAATTGCTGAAAAGATACTGGATGCCTGGAGAGCAATTTCATGGGCTGCTAAACTGGAGGTTCCTAACTTTCCCATGAGCATTGCCGTGATGGTGAACAGCCCCATTTCAATTGCTAATTGAATTCCCGTCGGCCATCCAATCTGAAAAATTTTACCAAATATCTCTCCATCGAACTCATTTAAATAGCGAAAAAGCTTGTAGTCTCTACTGTTAGGATGAAAATAAATCAGCATAACTGAGGCTAAGAAACTCACCCAATAAACAAGCATAGTTCCCCAGCTGATTCCAGCTAAACCAAGGGCAGGGAAACCTAAATAGCCGAACATCAGTACATAATTGACGGGTATATTCAGCAATAAAGAGACAACTATAATCACCATGCCAAATTGGGGAAAATTGATTGCAGCGGCAATTTGTTTTAAATACAAAAAACCCAGCATCGCAGGTAATCCCCAAACCAACACATGTAAATAGCTTTTTGTCAATAAAATATTGTTTTGTTCTTGACCTAGTAAAGGCAGTATAGAATCACAGTTCCATAACAGAAGCATTGCGGGTAAAGATAGGGCAACTGCCAGCCACAGTCCTTGACAATTAATCCGGCTAACTCTATCTAGATTGTTTGCTCCAAAAGCCTCGGCGGCAAGTGCCCCTGCTGCTCTGAGAATACCAATGCAAATAGATGCCAGAGTCAGAAAAATAACTACACCCAAAGCACCCGCCGCTAAATTTTGAGTGCCAAGTAAACCCATCATTACTGAATTGATTACAGGTATGGTAAATTCAGCTAATTGAGCAACTGCTAAGGGTACAGCCAATCCCAGACTAACTCGTGCTTCAGTGAGAAAATCTGACTTAAATTCTGTTGAAGTTATTTGCTCCATAAACTTGATATTAATTAATAACGGGAATAATCATCAGTGTAAACATTCGCAACGTTTTAAATGCTTTTATCTATCTGCTTATAACCTATAATGCTTTTAACAAAATTAGGTTCATAAAATCTAAATCTTGTTTATAGGTTATGGGGGATTCAGTGAGTAAGTCTGATATTGAGAAAAACGGGGCAACTATAAGCAGTCCAATACCAGAAAAGGTAGCACAAATGTATGATGCGCCCGGAGGTCAAGGAGGGCATCTCATCTTTGACGGGCAGTTTCATTGGGGCTACTGGGACGACAAGAATTCTGATGCCAGTCTTGGTGAAGCAGCCGATCGCCTGACTCAGATTATGATCGATAAATCGGAAATATCTCAGGGACAACGCTTCTGCGATTTGGGATGCGGTATAGGTGTCCCAGCTATGCGGATTGCCAAAGCGAAAGAATGTTTCGTTGATGGAATTACAATCAGCAAGTACCAATACGACAGGGCGAAGCAGCTAGCCGAGGAAGCTGGTATGTCCGATAAAGTCCGCTTCATCCACGGTAATGCCTTGGAAATGCCCTGTGAGGACGCCACCTATGACGGAGGCTGGTTTTTTGAAACTATTTTTCACATGGGACACCGCCAAGCCCTACGAGAAGCTTATCGAATCTTGAAGCCAGGGGCCACATTACTGATCGCTGACTTGCCAACACGGCCAAACATTACCGAAGAATTTAAAACCTTTGCCAAAGAAAAAATTCATTCGGTGTTTATTCCCAAGGAAGATTATCCAGGACTGTTGGATGAAGCGGGCTTTGACCTGATAGAAATTGATGACGTAACCGAATTTGTCATTCCTCCTTTGGTTCCAAAGGTTAAAGTCGCCTTTAAACAGTATGAAACTGAAATTTTGGAATACGTTGAGAGTCAAGCCATCGGCCGCTGGGTCAGAATGTTTGAGGATATGTGTGAAAATCTTGGGTATATGCTGGTAAAGGCAAAAAAAAGAGCATAATACTGGTTCAATAAAATGCAATTGCCCTAGAATCATTGAGAATCGAGATGACAACCGAGATTACAAGGGATAGTATCTTTAACATCATTGTCCAACACACTCGTGAAGTTATTCCAGAACTGGAAGGTCATTTGATTGTTGAGACGGATCGACTTGCTGACTTAGGAGCCAACTCGATGGATCGAGCCGATATTGTCATGATGACGCTAGAATCGCTGTCGCTACAAATCCCTCTAATTGAGCTGGCAAAAATTAAGAATATAGGCGAGTTTACCGATCTGCTGTATGAGAAACATCAGTTTAGCTAAAATACTGATTACAGGAGTTGGAGTCACCACTGCGATCGCGCAAGGAAAAGTTAATTTTTTAGAGGCGATACTTGCAGGGAAATCTGCTTTTGCTGAACTCAATCGACCAGGGCGAAAGATTGTTGATGGCAATCTGCCTTTGTTGGGTTGCGAAATTGACAATCTCATCATTCCTGATGGCATTGCCGAAAGAGATTTACGGACAGCCTCATGGTCGGCTCAAGTGGGAGTTGCTACCCTGGATGAAGCGTGGCGGGATGCCCGACTCGATGATGTCGATCCTTGCCGCATCGGTCTAATTGTTGGTGGCTCGAATTTCCAGCAGCGTGAACTGGTGCTGATTCAGGAAAAATATGCACATCGGACTCATTTTCTCAGACCGAGTTATGGCACGACATTTCTTGACAGTGATATTTGTGGACTCTGTACCCAATATTTTCCTGTGAAAGGATTCGCGCATACCGTAGGGGGCGCGTCCGCTAGCGGTCAGCTGGCAGTCATTGAGGCGAGCGAAGCTGTTGCAAGTGGTAGAGTTGATGTCTGCATTGCTATGGGAGCTTTAATGGATCTGTCCCATTGGGAGTGTCGAGGACTGCGAGCTATGGGGGCTATGGGATCAAACCGTTATGCTAATGAGCCATCATTAGCCAGTCGCCCTTTCGATCTTCATCGTGACGGATTTATTTTTGGCGAGTCTTGTGGCGTGGTAGTAATTGAAAAAGAGGATACAGCAACTCGTTCTGGCGTTTCGCCCTATGCGAAAGTTTTGGGGTGGGCCACCAGAATGGACGGAAACCGCAACCCCAATCCGTCCCAGTCAGGTGAAGTGTCTGTCATCTGGGAATCGTTGGCTCGTTCTGGATTGTCGCCGCCAGCGATCGACTATATCAATCCCCACGGTAGCGGTTCCATCGTTGGGGATGAAACTGAAATTTCAGCCATTCGTGAGGCGGGTCTGTCCCATGCATATATCAATACAACCAAGTCACTCATCGGTCACGGACTGAGCGCCGCAGGAGCTGTTGAGGTGGTGACAACAGTTCTACAAATGCGTGCTGGAATGCTTCATCCATCGCGAAACTTAGACAGTCCAATCGACTCAACTTTTAACTGGGTTCGGGAAAAATCTGTTAAACATCACATCGAATATGCGATCGCCCTGAGTATGGGATTTGGCGGAATCAATACGGCATTATGTCTCGGACGATGTTAAGCGAGGAACAATCATGATATCAGTTGGAATCGAAAGCATGAATGCTTTTGGCGGTAGTGTCGTCCTTGATGTGATGGATCTGGCTCGTCATCGACAGCTAGATATGCGGCGGTTTGAAAATTTATTAATGAAGGAAAAAGCAATTGCCCTGCCGTTTGAAGATCCCATCACTTTTGGAGTCAACGCCGCCAAACCTTTAATTGACTCTCTCTCAGAAGAGGAAAAAGGACAAATAGAATTGCTCATTACCTGCTCAGAATCAGGGATTGATTTCGGTAAATCCATTAGCGTCTACATTCATCAATACCTGGGTTTGAATCGATGCTGTCGCTTATTTGAGTTGAAACAAGCGTGCTATGCGGCAACTGCCGGACTACAAATGGCCCTTAATTTCATTCTCTCACAAACATCACCGGGTGCTAAGGCGTTGGTTGTAGCCACCGATATTTCCCGATTCGTTGTCACCGCCGGGGGTGAAGCACTCACCGATGACTGGTCTTATTTTGAGCCAAGTTCTGGTGCAGGGGCAGTAGCCATACTTGTTAGTGACGACCCAAAGGTGTTTCAAGTCGATGTAGGCGCAAACGGCTATTACGGCTACGAGGTCATGGATACCTGCCGTCCAGTGCCTGACAGTGAATCGGGAGATGTCGATTTATCTATGATGTCGTATCTCGACTGTTGCGAGAAGGCGTTTATTGAGTATCAAAAGCGAGTTTCAGGCGTAGACTATCAAAATACCTTTGGTTACTTAACATTCCACACGCCTTTTGGTGGCATGGTCAAAGGGGCACACCGGATGATGATGCGTAAGTTCACTCAGGTAAAGTCAAAGGATATTGAACTTGACTTTAAGGAGCGAGTTGCACTAGGACTCCGCTATTGCCAACGGGTGGGCAATATTATGGGCGGAACGGTGATGTTATCTTTGTCCAGCACCATCGACAATGGTGATTTCACGACACCAAAGCGAGTGGGTTGCTTTTCCTACGGTTCTGGCTGTTGCTCCGAGTTCTACAGTGGCGTGGTGACAGCAAATGGACAACAGTGGCAACGTCAGTTTAATATTGGGGCGATGCTAGACCGACGCTATCGGATTTCCATCGAGGAATACGAAGACCTTTTCCAGGGCAATCGCAGTGTCAGGTTCGGAACGAGAAATGTAACTTTAGAACCCACGATGCTTGCGGGTATGCGATCGGCCTGGAAAGATAAACCATTGTTGACCTTACGCGAAATTCGAGAATTCCATCGTGAGTATGAATGGGTGAGCTAACGTATCAAACTATCAACGTCCGGTTTCAGGGGTCAATTTGTCGCATTCAGCTGTGTCAGCTAGATTCCGAGAATGCGATTACCAACCAGCTCGTCACCGAACTTACAGATGTCCTTGGCATTTGTGAAAATACAACTAGAGAGAAATCACAAGCGGTTTGTGTCGTTGTCATTGAGGGATTGCCGGATGTTTTCTGTACTGGTGCAGACTTTCGCCACATCGCTGAACAAAATGATGCTGCGGGGAGGGTCGATGCTGAACGCTTGTACCATTTATGGATGCAGCTGGCCATCGCTTCATTTGTCACAATTGCCCATGTGCGAGGTAAGGTGCGTGCTGGTGGAGTGGGCTTTGTTGCCGCCTGCGACATCGTACTAGCGGATGAATCAGCAACTTTCGCGCTTTCAGAACTTATGTTCGGTGTGTTTCCCGCCTGTGTGTTACCATTTCTAATTCGCAAAGTGGGCGTGCAAAAATCTCATTACATGACGTTGACGACCATACCGATTTCAGTCCAGGATGCATCCGCCAGTGGTTTGGTGGATGCTTATTCTCAAGACAGCGAATCTCTGTTACGTAAACATCTGATTCGTCTGAGCCGACTGTCGAATTCAGCCGTATCCGAGTATAAAAAATATATGCACCAGCTAAACGATATCCTGATGCGATCGCAATCGTTGGCAGTTTCCACAAACGAGCAGTTGTTCTCCTCTCAAGAGAATCTCGACAAAATTCGGAGATACGTTAACGAAGGAAAATTTCCTTGGGAGCCATAGTATTATCCGATATCTGCAAAAACGACTTTTATTTATTAGGAATACACTATTTTGGTATTCTGTCAATACACTTCTTGGCATTTGTCCGGGAAAAGACGAAAAAAACTCAAAATCCTTTCCCTTTCCCCTTTCCCCTTTACCCTTTCCCCTTTCCCCTTTCTTGCAAAAGGATATTTTTGCAATAAGTCTAACGTATAATTCTAGCAATTTAATTAACAATGATTACTTATCTTTTCCCTGGGCAGGGTTCACAAACAAAAGGAATGGGAAAACAACTGTTTGCAATATTTCCAGAGGAAACGGAAATTGCCAGTGACATTCTTGGGTATTCAATAGTTACATTGTGTACAGAAGATCCAAACAACCAGCTCGATCGAACACAATTCACTCAACCGGCGCTTTTTATCGTTAATGCGTTGTCCTATAAACTGCGTTTAGCCGAATCTGGAAAGTTACCTAATTTCTTAGCCGGCCATAGTTTGGGTGAATACAACGCACTTCACAGTTCAGGAGCCTTTTCCTTTGAAGATGGTATTCGCCTAGTTGCAAAGCGTGGGGAACTCATGAGCCGCACACTCAATGGTGCAATGGGAGCTGTAATTGGCCCTGCGGCAACCGACATTCGGACAATGTTAGACTTTCATGGACTGTCAGCAGTTTATCTTGCAAACTACAATTCGCCACACCAAACCATTGTATCGGGTTTGAAAGCAGATATCGAGAAATCCAAGCAAGTCCTAGTAGATGAGGGAGCGATTTTCATTCCTCTCAACACAAGTGGCGCGTTCCACTCTCCCTATATGGTTTCTGCAAGAGAAGAGTTTGCGCGGTATCTGGAAAACTTTTCTTTTTCAAAACTGACGATTCCTGTGGTCTGCAACGTCAATGCACGACCCTATCGACAAGAAGAGATTGCGTCCCAGTTAGCAAATCACATTACATCTCCTGTGCGCTGGTCTGAAAGCATCGGTTATCTGCTGTCCCAAGATGAAATGGAGTTTGAGGAACTAGGTGTCGGTAGAATTTTAACCAAGTTAATGCCAAGTATCAAACGAGAATATCAAGGGCAGCCAGACAATACTGCAAAAAATCCTCATATTCAAGATGATAATCAAGTCGATTCTTCCTTAGCAAGTCAGTTCTCTATAAAAGGCGATCGCACCGATGAACGTTCCAGCCAATTTAATACCCAGTTTACTGTGGATAAAGAGAAACTAGCAGCCCAGGCGCGAAAAAAAGTCGATCGCTGGAATCGCTTGTACCCAGTTGGTACAAAAGTACGCATTCCTGGATATGACATGGAATTGACGACCTGCACTCCGGCTGTGATTCTTTTTAAACATCGAGCAGCCGTTTATATGGAAGATTACAACGGCTATTTTGCTTTGGACGAAATATCATCACCCGCCGAGCGGTGATAGTGGGTTAAAAAGAAGACTGCTTACACTAAAGACAAAAAAACACCGCTATTGTTTGACTCAAGGAGATCGTGTAGAATCACGCAGTGTCTCGAAGCCATCCACCTATCATTTCATCAAATTACCGCGCTGAACAATGATAGAGTCAGATTTATTCTTCTGGGTCTAAATATAGCACGCAGTTACTTTCACATAGGTCAATCTTGGGGAGTGAACTAAATGAAACATAATCTGTCAGATAGCCTTGAAAATCCTTCCTCTTTGAAATCAGGAGATCCGATGCAACTCCCACCTGTACTCAAAGGGGGGTGGCCGATTATTGGGCATCTTCCAGAATTTATGCAGGACAAAGGTGCTCTGTTTTACAAGGGCTATCAGGAGTTAGGTAGTGTATTTACTGTTAAAATACCCCAACCGATAGTGGTGGTCACTGGTAGCGAATACCATCAATGGTTTTACAACGAAACTGACAAAAGCTTAAATATCGCCAAGGGCTATGAAATCCTGAAATATGCCATAGGTGAAATATTCCTTACCGCCTCAAAGGAGCAGTACAAAAAGCATCGCATTTTTCTACCAATCATCTTTGGTAGAGAACGTAGCTTGGGCTACTTAAATGCCATGAACTACGAAGTTGATGTCTGGCTCGATCGTTTAGGGGAGTCGGGCGAGATGGATATTATGGAGGAGATGCGCCTAGTAACGCGGTCTATTGCTGGGCACGCCTTTGCTGGAGCAAATTTCCGAGATGAATTAGGTTCGGAATTCTGGGAAGCATATTCGGATATTGCCAAGTCCGTGAGCATCATCTTACCCCCTAACTGGCCACTGCCTAGATATAAACGTCGCGATCGCGGTAGGGCAAAGATCCGAAGTATTCTAGGTCGCCTTTGCCAACAACGTCGTCAAGCTCCTGATGCCTACGACGATGTAATATCTTTGTTACTCAATACTCCTTTGGACGATGGCACTTACCTCGACGATCAAAAGGCGGCAGACCTATGGCTGGGTCTGATATTTGCCGGAAATGATACCACCGCACGGCAAGCCGCCTGGTGTGTTCTCCTCACCCTCCAACACCCGAACATTTTGGCACGCTTACAAACTGAAGTTGAGGTTCTAAATGACAACATTGATGCTATGAGCTTTAGAAGCTTGCCACTAACCTTCCAAGTAATTGATGAGACTGTAAGGCTGAAACCTTCCGCAGATATGCTGCTGCGGGTTACTGAACAGGACGTTGAAGTCGGGGATTATCAAATTCCCGCAGGCTGGCGTGTGGTTATAGCCGCCGGAAGTTCCCATTATCTAGAAAGCAAATTTAGTAATCCACCTCTTTTTGACCCCGATCGCTTTAGCAAAGAACGGAGCGAAGCTAAAGACCAGTATGCTATTATGGGGTTCGGCGGAGGTGGGCGAAAATGTCCAGGGATGAACTTTGCCAAAAATGAGATGGCCATCATCCTCGCAAAGTTGCTACGCAACTATGATTTAACTCTACTCACACCAAACCCAAAGACAATCAGCGTACTCGGCGGTGCTCCTCGTCCATCACCCACGCGCATCAGTTATCAACGAAAAAGATCGCCAGTACATCCGATGTAATTAAACTGAGAAAATTAAATTCAGTATATCGGTGCTAGTCGTTCGGAACCCCATAAAAAGGAGTCAGAATTCAGGAGTCAGAATTCAGGAGTCAGAATTCAGGAGTCAGAATTCAGGAGTCAGAATTCAGGAGTCAGAATTCAG